>JAJECR010000050.1 GCA_022821935.1 Candidatus Latescibacterota bacterium | reverse complement strand
CGGACGGCCCGGGCGACTTTGCAGACCGTGTTGGCAAGCGCGCAGGCCGTATCTTCGTCAAGATCATAGATCTGTTCAAAGTGATTCTTGGGGACGACCAGAACGTGCCCTTCGTTGCTCTGGCGAAGATCCAGGAACGCCAGGGTAGACTCATCCTCGTATATGATTGCGGATTCCAGTTCGCCTCGTATGATGCGACAAAAGACACAGTCGCTATCATGTAACGTCATGGATCTCTCCAGCATTCTTCGGATCGCCTAGCCCTGCCTGGCGCGCTTTCTTTTTCAAGATATTCCGTCTTTTCTTCTCCGCCGCCTTTTGTCTCTTTTCCGTCGCTTTCCGTTCTCTTTCCATGACCTCTGACGCAGCCTTTTCACGACTCGCGCGCACTTTGTCCAGCCATTCCTGCCTGGTCAACAGGATTTCCGGATTGCTCCTGGTCCCATAGCTCAGATGGTTCAGGAAATCTATGATTTCGCTGGGCTTTCCGCCAATGAGATCGCGTGCTCCCGGTCCCGTCAATCCACCTTCGAGTTCCCAGTGGTATCGGTGAATCAGCGTATCGATCAGGATCATTTTATCCTGGGGCGACCTCGCGACCCGGTATTTCTCCACGTATTCCTTCAGAAAGGCGGTCATGCCGGCAGCGATAAGGTGTTTGCCCCTGAAGGACTTTTGGTATTCGGCCCACGCCAGTTCCCAGTTGCATGAATCGCAGCGAAGCAGGAACGCCGGGTCGAAGTCATGGGGGATCTCGCTTCGGCAGAGCGGGCAACTCGCGAGACCGCTGTTCGCGTCCTTCGCCCGGAAGATATGTTCGATTCTGACGAGCAGGCCGATCCCCACTTCGTCGATCAGCTCTTCATCTCGAATCCCGGCCGCGTCCTTCTTGTACAACTCGGCGATCTTGTGGCGAGCAACGCGTCCCGCCCAGGTTGGCCTGTCGTGGCGGACTTCAGTCATTGAATCAACCGGGTATATCACTCAGGCAGATACAGGTAAAGGTTGTCGACCAACTGAGGCCTTGGCGCGGTATCCTGGAGCCACCGGTAGGGTTTGCTGAGGATGCCGACTTTCCCGTCCAGTTCGATGACCTTGGCTTCGTGCGTACCGATCCCGGTGTCTATGACGTGCTGCTCCATCCGGTCGCCTCGACTCAGAAAGAGCAACTGCCGGGGAGGATGCGGCTGGGTCCAGTCGCCCCGGCCCATCTCTCCCACGTAGATATCGGGCATGCCGTCGCCATCGAAGTCGGCCGCCTGCAGCGTGTGCGCATCGAGGAGCCGGTCGTTCAGCACCTCGGCTTCCCAAAGTTTCTCGACGTCCTTGCCCGGTCTGAACAGCGCCAGGCGGCCGTAGGTCTGGCCGATATCGAGGGCTACCTCGCAGACGGCAATCTCCGGCCTGCCGTCCCCGTCGAAATCCGCCGCTCGAACCCGCACGCCACCATAGCCTTCGGCGAAGACGTGGCGTTCCCATTCACCGTCGGGCAGGGGACGATACCATGAAGTCCCGGCGATGAGTTCGAGCCGGCCGTCGCCGTCCACATCGGCGGCAGCGAAATCCTGTTCGTTCACCCCGGTAGCTACTTTACGGACACCGGGCCACGGGGTCACGTACGGATCGTCGGGCACCGGGACCGAGAAGATCGTCTCGGCGTCGGGGTTCCAGACGTACAGCTCGTCCCGGCCGTCGCCGTCGATATCCGCCAGCATCAGATCGTGGATCCGGTTGTCGGGGAGTTCGAACACCACGCGCCGGGTCCATCGCCGGGTTGAATCATCGGGGCACTCCCACCAGAAGACGTAGTTGCCCCGATCACTGGTGCCCGAGATCAGGTCGAGTTTCCCGTTCCCGGTGAGGTCGACGAGGGCCGTACCGACGCTGATGCTCGGGAAGGAGTCATCCATCAGGTGCGGCACCCATGTACCCTGATCCGTTCTGCCGAACCAGTGGAGTCCGTCCGGGTTGCGGGTGGCGATGACGAACTCCTGCACGCCGTCGCCGTCGAGGTCGCCCACTACGCAGTCCATGCGTTCGGCGGGTCCGCCTTCGTAGATGGTGTGGCGGCGGAATTCGGGAAATTCAGGCATGGATTGTTCTCCGGGTCCCTTCGACTGCTTTGAATACGGACACGTTGCACAGCCACCGCGAATCCGGTTACGACGTGGAAGTTGGACCACGCAGAACTTCTGTTCAACTTCTACAGTTCAGTCCCACGCTGTGCGCAAAGTCCGAATCCAGTTGCCGTGCATGATGTCGGCGATGTCGGTCTGCGAATAGCCGCGACGCTCGAGAATGGCGGGAATCTTCCGCAGGTCGGCGATGGTTTCGAGATCGGAGGGGCACTGCTCTTTTCCGTAGCCTCCATCCACGTCGGTGCCGATGGCGGCGTGTCGCGCGCTCCCAGTCAACTGGCAGACATGGTCGATGTGGTCCACCACGGTTTCAAAGGTTATGGCCGAGTTGTCCATGGCGGCCGGGTCCCACAGGGGAGAAATCATCCAGATGTCCATGGCCGTGCCGATGACGCCGCCGCGCTCGGCCAGGGCCTTGATCTGATTGTCGTCGAGCTGGCGGTCGTGGTCGCACAGAGCCCGGCAACAGTTGTGGGTGGCCAGCACGGGACCGTTGAATATCTCCATCGCTTCCCAGAATGCCTGCTCGGCCAGGTGGCTCACGTCGAGGATCATGCCGGCCGCCTCCAGGGCTTCGAGCATGGGGCGGCCCCTGGGCGTCAGCCCGCCGGGCGCCTGGGTCCCGTGGGCGTAGGAACTGACGCCGTAGTGGCAAAGACTCACAACCCGCAGGCCCTCATCCCACCACTCGGTCACCTGGTCAGGCGACACGATGCCGTCCGCCCCTTCCATGCTGAGGACATACCCCAGCGGGGTCGCCTGTGGATCGGCATTCCACTCGGCCAGGTGGGCGTCGAGTTCGGTCCGGTTACGTACCTGGCGAAAGACCCCTTTGGATTCCATCAAGCGGTAGTAGGCCAACTCGCCCATGCACTTGGCGTAGGCAATGTCCTGGGTGCGTACCCCGGCAAAACGCTTGCCCATCGAAGCGATCCGGCAGTTCACCGTGACGAAGAACAGGCCGATCCCACCGCGCCGCAACTCCTCGAAATTCACCACGCCCAGGCCGCGGCCCTTCTGCCCCATTCCGGCTTCAGACTCGCGGATCTTGGCGATGGACTGGAAGAGGTCCCGGTCCCACTCGAGGGCGTTGAAGGCGATGTCCAGGTGGGAATCGACGATCAGCATGGAGGTCCTCTCCTAATCAAGCCCTCGTGTGCACAAGAGTCAGCTCGCTCGCAGGGCGGTGATTCAATCAGCACGCAGATCCGACCAGGACGCAAAACCAACTACCGGCCTGG
>JAJECR010000253.1 GCA_022821935.1 Candidatus Latescibacterota bacterium | reverse complement strand
CCGGTAGGTGGCGCGTCATGCCGGACGTGCGCCGAATATGGCCGTTCCAACCCGTACCAGGTCCGCGCCTTCTTCTATGGCTACTTCGAAGTCATGGGACATGCCCATGGAGAGTACGTGCATATCGACGCCCGTGATACCGGCGGCCGCGATGCGGTCCCTCGTTTCCCGAAGCAACCTGAACGCGGGCCGGGCATCCTCCGGATCGGGTGTGAACGCCGGAATTGTCATCAGTCCCCTGACGGACAAACCGGGAAGTGTGGACAGCTGTCCCGCGAGTTCCAGGGCGCGGTCGGGTTCCACGCCCGCCTTGCTCTCTTCCCGCGAGGTGTTGACCTGGATCAACACGGGCATGGTCCTGCCCGCGGACCGCAGCCGACGGTCCAGTTCCTGCCCGAGTGATAGCCGGTCGACGGAGTGAATCATGTCGAAAGCCCGCGCGGCGAACCTTGCCTTGTTCCGCTGCAGCGGGCCGATCAGATGCCACGTGGCTCCGTCGTCCGGGCGGATCTTCTCAAGCGCTTCCTGCACCCTGTTTTCACCGAAATCCGTGACCCCGGCCCGCCGGGCTTCTTCGATCATGGACAGGGGCCTGGTCTTCGATACCGCAATGAGGTGAATGGAAGAGGCCTCGCGGCCGGCTCGTTCGGCGGCCCTGGATATACGGTCGTACACCCGGACCAGATTGTCTTTGATCGTGGACAAAAGATCAGCCTCACCGAAAATCCAGTCTGCTATTATATGTGATCCGGGCTGCCGTCGCAACAGAAATCAGTAACATACTCGATTGTCACTGGAACGAGATTTCACCCATACCCAGCGACTGTAATTGAGTGTAATGACGGAGATCGCGGTCCGGATTAACCGTCCGGCATTCGGCGCGGTGATCGCATCAAAAGGGGGATGATTTGCTGTCGCGTGTTTCAAGCGGGGCCGTACAGGGCATCGACGCTATCGGCGTGGTCGTGGAAACCCATATCACGAACGGCCTCCCGCACTTTTCCACGGTCGGACTGCCGGACAGCGCGGTACGGGAGAGCAAAGACCGCGTCGTGGCGGCGATCAAGCAGTCCGGCTTTGCTTATCCGTACCGTCGGATCACCATCAACCTCGCGCCCGCGGACGTGCGAAAAGCGGGTACGTCTTTCGATCTCCCCATCGCAGTGGGCATTCTCGCGGCGTCGGCACAGCTGCCGGTCCAGTCGCTTGAAGGCACCATCCTGCTGGGCGAGTTGTCGTTGAACGGCGCCCTGCGTCCGGTCAAAGGCGCGTTACCCATTGCGCTTGCAGCGCGGCGCCTTGGCGCCCGCCGGTTGATTGTTCCGCGCGAGAACGCGGAGGAGGCCGCGATGGCCAGGGACATGGACGTGTACGGCGTGCCTAGCCTGGAGTCCGCGGTCCGTTTCCTTCAGGGACGCGAAGGTTTCACACGGTTCCGGCACGACGCGGATGACCTCCTCTCGTCCGACGTGGAGTACCCCTTCGACTTCGCCGAAGTCAAGGGCCAAGATCATGTGAAACGGGCCATAGAAGTGGCCGCCGCAGGATCACACAACCTGCTGCTCATCGGTCCACCGGGATCGGGGAAAACCATGCTTGCGCGCTGCGTTCCGTCCATACTGCCCGATTTCACCTTGGAGGAGGCGCTGGAGACCACCAAAGTACACAGTGTGGCGGGCAGGATTCCCCCCTTTACGCCCCTGGTCACTTCCCGGCCCTACCGCGCGCCGCACCATACCATTACCGAAGCGGGACTGATCGGCGGCGGACGGATGCCAAAGCCCGGAGAGGTGTCGCTCGCTCACAACGGCGTGCTGTTCCTGGATGAGATGCCGGAATTCAGGAAACACGTGCTCGAGTTGCTGCGTCAACCGCTTGAAGAGGGGAAGGTCGTGCTGTCCCGCGCCTCCCGGTCCCTGGCCTATCCCGCGCGTTTTACCCTCGTCGCCGCCATGAATCCGTGTCCATGCGGATACTTCGGCGATCCAAATCACGAGTGTACCTGCCCGCCCGGCAGGATTCAGCGTTACATGTCCAGGATTTCAGGCCCGCTGCTCGACCGGATCGATCTGCACATCGAGGTGCCCCCGGTACCGTACAGCGCACTCGGCAACGGTTCCCGCGGTGAGACTTCCCGGCGCATCCGGGAACGGGTCAACCTGGCCAGGGCACGTCAGTTGCCCCGGTTTTCGGAATATCCAGGATCCTTTGGAAACGCCCATATGTCGCCTCGCGACCTGCGCCGTTACTGCAAGATGGATGATAAGGCCCACGATCTGCTGCGAAACGCCATTGCCCGGCTGGGCCTTTCCGCCAGAGCCTATGACCGGATTCTGAAGGTCGCCCGGACCATTTGCGATCTGGCCGGCAGGGACGAAATCAGCACGGAACACGTGGGCGAAGCGATACAGTACCGGTCGCTGGACCGCGGCAAATGGATGGATATCTGAACAGGATACGCTGTCCATAAACAACTTTGAATCCACCATGATCCGTACTATAGTAGGTACAGTAGAAAGACCGCCGCAGCGCGCGGGCAGACTGCCGGAACACCTGAGGATTCGCGTTCATGGCACTATGGAAAGCGTGGCCGTTTGTACTCGCCGCCACGTTACTTTCGGTTACAGGATGTGGAGATACGGAGCGGACGCATCCCGCCGTCACCTTTTCCACGGAGCGCTTCGCGGCCCTGGTGGACTCCCTGTCCGAACCCGGCGGTTTTTTCGACAGCGACAACCTCGTCTCAAACGAGGAGGGCTATCTCCACGTCAGGCAGACACTCGAGCGGCTTGGTGTCGAAGACGGGGTCTACATCGGCGTGGGACCCGACCAGAACTTCACCTACATCGCGCAGATCCGCCCCCGGTATGCCTTCATAGTCGATATTCGCCGGGACAACCTCATCGAGCACCTGCTTTACAAGGCTGTTTTCGCCCTGGCGGAATCGCGAGCCGAGTTCCTGTCCATCCTCTTCAGCAAACCCCTCACAAAGGCCGAATTCAACACCGGTAGGGCCACGATTGAGGAGCTGGTGGCGTATTTCGATCGCACAGACGGCGACGAGGCGCAGTATCGGCGCAACCTGGAAGGTATTCAGTCGCAGATCGGCACGTTCAAAGTCTTGTTAAGCGACGCCGAGGTCCGGCGCGTGTCCGAATTGTACCGCGCTTTTTTCGAAGGGCACCTGGACCTGCGATGGGAATACCGGTCGGACGGAGACCGCGGGATATCTTTCATTACCTACAGGACGTTCCTGCTGGGCCGCGACCTGGAGGGCGCTCCCGGCAATTTCCTGGCTTCGAACGAGGACTACCTGTTCGTCCGGGGCATGCAGGCGCGCAATGCCATCATACCTGTCACCGGTGACTTTGCGGGCAGCCATGCCCTCAGGGCCATCGGAGATTTCGTGCGGGGAAGAGGTGACCGCGTATCCGCATTTTATCTTTCGAACGTCGAGTACTACCTCTATCCCGACGGACGTCTCGATGAGTTCGCGGAGAATATCCGGTATCTGCCAACGGACAGCCGGAGCGTGATGATTCGCGCTTTCGTGAATCTGCGGCAGCAGGCCCATCCGATGCGGGTGGAAAGCCACCTGATGACCACGGTACTCCAGTACACGCGGTCCTTCAGCCAACTCTTCGCCGACGGGGCCTACCGGTCCTACCTGGACCTGGGTGTCAAAAACTACATGCAGTAACGGTCAGAGCGTCCGCTCGACGGCTTCCACCGCCTCCCGGAGTACCCTGGCGATTCGACCCACCTCGTCCTCAGTGACGGTGTAGGGCGGACTGATCGCCACGTGGTCGCCGTTGACCCCGTCCAGGGGGCCTGGCGCCCCCGGCATGATCAGTACGCCCCGTTCGAAAGCTTCTTGCACCACGCGTCCCGTCACGCCCAGCGACGGATCGAAGGGCGCGCCCCGCTCCTTGTCGGCCGCGAATTCGACGCCGCAGAGCAGGCCCCTGCCGCGCACCGCGCGTACGATGGACAGGTCGGTCAGCGACTGAAGCTGTTCCAGTATTACTTCACCCATTTCCGCGCAACGTCTTATGAGACCGTGGCTTTCGACATATTCCTGCACCGCAAGGGCCGTGGCGCAGGACAGGGGGTTGCCGCCGTAGGTATGGCCGTGCACGAAGGCCGGCGCGGACTCATAGATGGCCTCATATATCTCATCCCGCGCAATGGTCGCGGCGATAGGCGTATATCCACTGCTGAGCCCCTTCCCGGTCGCCATCAGGTCCGGGACGACGCCCCAGTGGTCGATCCCGAAGTTGACCCCGGTCCTGCCGTACCCGGTGACGACTTCGTCGACGATCAGGAGTATCCCGTAGCGATCGCAGATGTCCCGGACCGTGCTGAAGTAATCGTCAGGCGGCGTCAGCCCGGCGGAGGAAGTCCCCAGGACGGGTTCGACGATAAAGGCGGATATGTACTCCGCACCGACCTGCCGGATTACGCGCTCCAGCTCATCGGCGCTGTGTTGCGAAATATGGGGGAAGTCCAGCAGATAAGGCGTGTAGTCTTTGCGCCAGGCCGACCGGCCCGACATGGACAGGGCGCCGATCGTATTGCCGTGCCAGCTCTGCCAGCAGGAAACAACCTGGTACTTTGACGGGTTGCCGGTTTCTATGTGGTATTTCCGCGCGATCTTCATGGCCGCTTCCGTGGCCTCCGATCCGCCGGAAACAAAGAACACCCGGCCCATTCCTTCCGGGGCCATACCGGCGATCTTCCGGGCCAGATCGATCTGCGGCCGGGTGATGAACTGGCCGTAGGCGAAGGCGACCTTACGGGCCTGTTCGGCCATGGCATCGGCGATTTCCTCCACACCGTGGCCAATGCCGACCACGTGCACCCCCGCGCATGCGTCAAGATAGGCACGGCCTTCCATATCGAATAGGTAGCATCCCCTGCCGTGGGATATCCGCGGCCAGTGGTCTTTGCGCGCACGGTGGAAGATATGATCTCCAGGTTCGCTTCGATTTACCATGTACACTCCAGGAATCACGCGCGTGATCGTCGTAAACTGTACGACCG
The DNA here is from genome assembly GCA_022821935.1 of Candidatus Latescibacterota bacterium. Taxonomy (GTDB): domain Bacteria; phylum JAAXHH01; class JAAXHH01; order JAAXHH01; family JAAXHH01; genus JAAXHH01. The sequence goes on along the minus strand of JAJECR010000253.1, from coordinate 11,091 downwards.
TCCGGTCGTTTTCAAACCGTGGGCTCGTCTTCGTCTACCGTACGGCCGTCCGGTCGTGGCAAACCGTGCGGCCGTCTCCGAAAACCGCCCGGCCGTCTTCGTCTACGTCAGAATGCGCTGGTCGCTCAGGTCCTTGCCTCCGACGGTCTCCACGATGGTCGCGCCGCGAAAGGCGACCTGCTCCAGTTCCGCGAAGGCGTTGACGATGTGATACTGTGTCGGCAGATCCTGCCACGCCGCCCGGTGGAACCGCACCTCTCCCTTGCCGTTCTGCTGCGCAATGACCTTGCGGTTCGGCGCGGCGGACGGGGTCAGGACGGCATATTCCGCATCCGCCTTGCCCCACTCGCCCGTCCGGGGTATGTAACGGTAGTGCAGCGTACCCGTCAGCACGGAGTGATGCGGATTGGCCGCACCAGCTTCTTCCTTTACGACCGGCGCCTTGTCCTTTGCCACCGGCGCTTTGACCTCAGACACTTTTGCTTCGACCACCGCCACCGGGGTCGATTCCATATCCGTCAGACTCATGTCCATGAAGGTAAATCCCAGCCACTCCGCGGTGCAGCGCGTCTCGCCCTTCAAGACGACCGGAGGCGGGATCCCACAGTATATCTTCGAAAAGCCCAACTGTTCCCTGCCGGTCAATATTGGGTCGGCCAGGTTTTCCCACAGAACGGCGAGAAAGGGGCCCCTTGCCCGGTCCCGCACACCTGCGTATTCGGCCGGGAAGCTAACCCCGAGGGTATTGTATCCCCGGCCGGCCAGCCATTCTATTTCGGTAAGATAGGAGACCGTCACGGTAACCACGGGTTCGCCGGCCAGCCTGAAACCCGCCGGAAGCAGGGCGTCGAGCTGTTCCGCCCTGGTCAGGAAGCTCACGGAATACGAAACGGCTTGCGGGGTATCTTGACAGTCGAATCCGCGTCCATCGGGTCCCTGCCTGGGACCCGGCGCCGGTCCGAAATGCGTCGGCATTAAATACATGCGTCCGGGCTGGAGCTTGTAGGGCATGGAGCGTTTTCTCACGGAAAACCGGCGGTTCGCCTTTCGGCTTGAGGCATGTACCGAATTGCGCGAAATCGGACAGAATTGTGCGAACGCAGGCCGGGCTGTCAATTATGTGCTGGCGTGTCGATGGTCGGACTATATACAATCCTTCGAGTCCATGTCAAGTTCAGGCTACGGGAAAGGCGGACGGTCATGCGTCACAGGATGCTCGGGAAGACCGGCATACGGGTCAGCGAGATCGGACTCGGTGGGTTGTTCGTTTCTACCTACGGATCGGACCGGGCCGAAGGTATTCGGGCAGTCCGTCGGGGACTGGAACTCGGCATAAACTACGTGGACACGGCACCAGCATACAGTGATTCCGAGGAAGTGATGGGGCAGGCCCTGGAAGGGGCGACGCAGCCCCACATCCTCTCGACCAAACTCGGCGGGCGTCCCACACCCTTCGATCCCCGGGACACGGACCAATTGCGCCGGTCCGTGGAGACCAGCCTGGCCCTGTTAAAGCGCGACACGATCGACATACTCATGATCCATGAACCGGACCGGCCCGGCCAGTACGACTGGTTTACGGACTGGGAACGGTTTCACGGCTCCGTGTGCGAACTGCTCGAGGCGCTGAAATCCGAAGGCGTCATCCGGTATACCGGCCTGGGCGGAACCACGGCGTATACGCTGCCCGCTATCATGGCGACTGGCGTGTACGACGTCGTGCTCACGGCCTTCAATTACAGCCTGCTCTGGCAGGAAGCGCTCCACGCGGTATTCCCCGAGGCCGTGAAACAGAACATGGGGATTGTCGTGGGATCCCCCCTGCAGCAGGGGGCGCTTTCTTCTTGTTATTCCGAACAGGTGGAAAGGGGCGCACCCTGGTTGTCGCCGCCCCGGCGCGAGCAATTCAGGCAGCTGTACGCCCTGGTGGAAGAACTGGACATGCCCCTGCCGGAACTGGCGATCCGCTGGGTGTTGTCCAATCCCGCCATCTCCACGGTTCTGTCGGGATCGAGGTCGGTCGAGGAGGTCGAGCAGAACGTCGGCTACGTGGCGTCGGGGCCGCTCCCGCATGCGGTCCTGGACCGGGTTCAGGAGATCGCGGACCTGGTGCCCTTTCGTCCTTTCGAGGAACCTTTCGGCCTGCCTTTTACGCGGGCCTACAGGGGGCCGGGCGCCGCGCGGTAGCAAAACCAAAAGTCCGGCGCCGCGCGGTAGCAGGGGACCGGCGGACCTTAACGGTCATCCGTGCGAACGTCCATCACGCCCAGGACGTTCTGCAGTTTTGCGGCGGCCGTGGCGAAATCATACATCGCCGTCACACGATCGGTCTTGGCCTGCTTCAGGACAAACTGGGCATCGATGAGTTCGAGCTGTGTGCTGACGCCGCCCTCGTACTGTACCTGCGCGATGGACAGACCGCGGCTGGCCAGCTCGACGGCCTCCTCGCCAGCCTTTACGCGTTCAGACGCCTCAGCCAGATTGAGCACGGCCTCGGTGACGTCGACCTCGATCTGCCGCCTGAGCTGGCGTTCGATGTATCGCGACCGTTCGTAATCCGCCTGGGCCTGCATGATACGCCCTGAGTTCTCCCTGCCGTCGAAGACCGGAAACGATACGTTGATAAGTGTGTTCCAGCTTCTGGAAAAGTCGTCGAGGGCGAGCGACTTGACACCGGGGTCGTTCACCTGGGCCTGCATCAGGTATCCCGCGGAAAGCGATATATCGGGACGGTTCTCCCCCCGGGCGAGGCGGACCGACGCTTCGTTCATCGCGGACTGCAACTCGGCGGCTTTCAGGTCCGAACGGTGTGCCAGCGCCTGGTCCACGGCCGTTTCGATGTCCCCCGGCAGACTGGACGCGTCTATGTCGAGACTGCCGGTACATCGAACGCGCGCCTGTCGGGGAAGCCCGATCAGGCGCTTGAGGTCCGCCTTCGCGATGGCGAGACCGTTTCTCGCCTGGGTAACCAGGGGCTGGGCGTTGGTCACCTCCACGCTCGCCCTGAGCACATCATAGTCGGATACCGTGCCCGCCTCGTAAAACCGCTGTACCCCTTCGTACTGGGCCACCGCCCGGTCATAGGCCGCCGTGGAAACCTCCAGCGTGGCTTCGGCCAGCAGGACATTGTAGTACCCGTTGTAAACCTCTAGCACGACGTTCTCCCGCATCTGGTCTGTATTGGTTTCCGAGATCTGCTGGAAGTAACGGGCGATTTTCAGGCCCGCGCCGACCTGGCCGCCCCGGTAGAGGGTCTGGGAAAGATCGAGCCCGAAGTTGATGACGTTGTCGGTACCCACCTTGAATGTCTGGCCGCCGAAATTGAACTCCGGCAGGGCCCAGTTCCGGGTAAGGGAACTGCTGAAATCAATCTTGGGCAGCACCTCGGAATAAGCTTCCCGCACGCGCGCCCGGGCATGATCCTCGTCCAACCGCGTGCTCAACAGGGTTTCATTGTTCCTGAGCGCGAGTTCGACGGCCCGGTCGAGCGTGAGAACGACATCGTCCGCCTGCTGGGCCGATGACGGAAACGCGACGCCCGCCGCACAGGCGAATGACACCAGCACATAGATCATGGCGCGAATCATTTTGTCCTCCGGTTATCCTCCGGATTCATTCTCCGGTTTCCGGTCATACCGCCGTCACGGGCTGATCGACGGCGGCGCCGGCATCCCGGCCGCGTTCTTCCGTTGCCTTCGCATCTCCATCGCCCCGTTCGGCCCATCCCGATACGAAATCATACATCACGGGCACCACGATCAGCGTCAACACCGTGGCGATGGCCAGTCCAAAGATCACGGCCACGCCCATGGGTCCCCACCACTGCGAACTCTCGCCGCCGATTTCCAGGCTCAGCGTCATGAAATTGAAGCTGAGCCCGGTGGTCAGGGGTATGAGGCCGAGGATGGTGGTGATCGCCGTCAACAGGACGGGCCGCAAACGGGTCACACCGCCCTGCACGATCGCTTCCCGTCGGCGCAACCCGCGGTTTCGAAGTTTTCTGATATAATCGATCAGCACGATGGCGTTGTTGACGACCACGCCGGCCAGGCTGATGACGCCGATCCCGGTCATAATGATGCCGAAAGGCGTGGCCGTCACGATCAGACCGAAGAGGACGCCGATCAGCGACAGCACAACGGACATCATGATGATAAAGGGCATGGTGACGGAGTTGAACTGGGTGACCAGCACGAGGGTGATCAGGATCAGGGCAATGAAAAAAGCCCTGGAGAGAAAGGCGGTGGCTTCGTCCTGTTCGACGTTTTCGCCGGCGTACCGCAGGTCGTAACCCTCCGGAAGCTCGAGACCCGCCAGGGTGTTCTGGACGTCCGCGAGCACGTCGTTGGCGAGCCGGCCTTCCACGTCGCCCTCAATGGTCAGCACGCGTTCCTGGTCCTTCCGCTTGATGGATCCCACCCCGCCGGCCACGCGGGTCTGGGCCAGGATGCTCAGCGAAACGAGCTCGTCATCGTGGATGATGTGTATCCGTTCCAGGTCGGCGAAGGTGGACCGCTCCGGCTCGGCGAACCGCACGACGATGTCGTATTCTTCCTCCCCGACGCGGTACTTGGAGGCTTCCGTGCCATTTATGGCCGTTCGCACCGCGCGGGCGATCTTGGCCGTGTTCAGCTCCAGCAGGGCGGCCTGCTCGCGGTCGATTTCCACCTTCAGCTCCGGCTTGCCGGAATCGTAGTCGTCCTTGAGGTCCACCAGGCCCGGGATGTTCTCGATGAGGAGCATGGCTTCATCGGCCAGCCGGCTGAGCACGGCGAAATCCTCCCCTACGATCTCGATGTTCACGGGCGCCGCGGTGGGCGGTCCGGGCGACGGGGTGATGATTTCCACGTCCGCGCCGATGAGCTGCTCCATCCGCTGCCTGATCATCTCCACCGTATCGAAGGAGGACTGCTCCCGGTCCTGCCGTTCGAAAAAGTCCACGATGATCCGCGACTTGTGGGGCGTCCCGCCGCCGCCCGCGCTGAAGTCCTGCGGGTTCGGGGAAGCGCCCACGCTGGCGACGTACTGGTTCATGTCGGGCACGTCCTGTATGTTATCCTCCGCCTGTCGGACGATGCCGTCGGAGACGTCCAGCTTGGTGCCGATCGCCGTGTTCACGTCGATGTAGGCTTGGTTCGGTTCGGTCTCCGGGAAGAACTCCACCCCCTTGCCGATCACCCCATAAAGCATGATCATCCCGATGAGCGCGCCGCAGGTGACGATCATGACAGGCATCCTGTGCGACAGGGCCCACATGAGAAACCGGCTGTACCGCTGGCGTACCACCATCAGCCACTTCTGGTCCTTCCGGGCCGTGTTCACGGTAAGCAGCACGGAGCAGACCGTGGGATTGATGATGAGCCCGACAAAAAGCGAGGCCGACAGGGTAATGATCAGCGTGGCCGGCAGGTAGCTCATGAAATCGCCTATGATGCCGGGCCAGAACAGCATGGGGGCGAAGGCGCACAGGGTAGTGAGGGTGGAAGTGCAGACCGGCACGGCCACCTCGCCCACGCCCTCGCGGGCGGCGCGGATCAGGGGAGCGCCTTCCTCCCGGTGCCGGTAGATGTTCTCGACGATGACGATGGCGTTGTCCACGAGCATGCCAAGCGCCAGGATCAGGCTGAAGAGCACGACCATGTTCAACGTGTATCCGAGGATGTCGAGTACAATGAAGGAGATCAGCATGGACAGCGGAATCGCGATGGCCACAAAAAGCGCGTTTCGTACGCCCATGAACATGAACAGCACGCAGATGACGAGGATCAGGCCGGAGATGATATTATTCTCCAGGTCGCTGATCATGGAACGGATGTCCTTGGACTGATCCGCCAGGACCGCCAGGTTCACGGTCTGCGGCAACCGCCTCCGCTCTTCTTCCAGCAGCGCCTTTACAGCGTCGGCGATCTGAATCAGGTTCTCGCCGCTGCGTTTCTGTACGTTCAGGGAGACACAGGGCAGGCCGTTCATGCGGGCGAAGGTGGTTTCCTCCTTGAACCCGAACCGGACCTCAGCCACGTCCGCGATGGCGATGGGTTGCCGGTTCCGGGTCTCGAGCACCAGCGCCCCGATCTCGTCCGGCGTCGTGAATTCTCCCGGGACCCTGACGGCGTATCGCAGCGTACCGGTCTTGATCGATCCGCCGGGCATATTCAGGTTCTCCTGGCGAATCGTTTCGATAATGTCTTCGAGTTCCAGGCCGTAGTACACCAGCCGGTCCGGATCGACGTTGACCTGGACTTCCCGTTCCAGCCCGCCCGCCACCGTTACGTCCAGCACGCCCGGAACCTGTTCGATGCGCTGTTCCAGGTCCTCAGCGATGTCTTTCAGCGTCACGAGGCTGTGTGTCCCGGCGACGTTGATCACCAGGATGGGGATGTCGTCGAAATTGATCTCCTGGACAGTGGATTCTTCCGCGTCGTCCGGGATCTCGGTCCGTGCGAGGTCGACCTCTTCACGAACTTTCTGAAGCGCGTTGTTGATGTCGACGTCGGTTTCAAACTCGATGACCACTGTCGAGATGCCCTCGCTGGAGGTGGAGGATATCTCCTTCACGTTGGCGAGTTCTTCGAGGTGCTTCTCGATCGGCTGGGTAACGAGGTTCTCGATATCCGCGGGAGACACCCCGAAATATGGGGTGGCGACGAATACGATCGGTATGGTGATCGAAGGGGTGGATTCGCGGGGCAGGGACAGATAGGACATGAAGCCGAGGAGAATGACGGCCCCGGTCATGACGAAGATGCTGATTCTGTTGCTGATGGCCAGGTCAGAGACTTTCACGAAGGGATGCTCCAGTGTATGTATGTGGCAGAATCTGCCAATGCACTACATCCTGTCGTTTCTGACCTGAATGGATTCGCCGTTCACCAGGTTTCGGTGACCCACAACTATCAGGGAATCACCGGCAGACAGCCCGTTCGTGACCAGCACGTGGTCGCCCGATGTCGATCCGAGCGCCACCGGTACGGACCGGGCTGTGTTCTGGTCTACCAGGAATACGATCCGGCCCTGGTCGGTGTCGATTACAGCGTCCTGGGGGATGACGATGGCTTCCGGTATATTGTCTTTGACGACGCGTATGGTGACGGCCATTTCGGGCTTAAGCCGGTGCCCCGGATTGTCCAGAGCGATTTCGATGGGTATGGTCCGGCTCTCCGGGTCCAGCGTCGTGCCGATATAGGTGATGTCCGCTTCCAGGACAACGTCCGGATAGGCGGGGAACGTCAGGGTAGCGCGCGTGCCGTCGGCGACGTGTTTCAAATGCCGCTCCGGGACGCCGGCCACGATTTTGACCCGGTCGATATCTACCAGGTCCATCAACTCCCGTCCAGGCGTAGCCAGTTCGCCCACCTCCAGATTGCGGCTGTCCACCACGCCGGAGATCGGCGCCCGGATAATCGTCTTGCTCAGGTAAGTCTGCGCCTGTTGGTGCCGCGCGAGATTCATGTCATGGCGATACCTGGTGTCAAGGTACACGGACTCCGCCAGGGCTTTCTGATCCAACAGACGTTTCTGGTTGCGCAGGGTCAGCCCGCTGGCGTTCAGGGCCGCTTCGGCCTCGTCAGCGGCAGCCTTGAGCAGTTCGTCGTCCAGCCGCGCGAGTACGGCGTTCTGCCGAACAGACGCGCCTTTTTCAACTTCAATGTTTTTTACCAGCCCGGTAGCCTCGATACTAACCACCACGCGCCGGACCGGCTTGACCTCGCCCACCAGCCTGAGGTGATTGATGAATTCCCGGGGCCGGACTACGCTGGTCACCACGTTCACGGCCCGCGTCTCCTCCACGGCGGCCGCCTCGTTGGCGGCGCTGCCGCTTTCTCCGCAGCCCGTATTCACCAGCACGCCTGCCACGCAAGCGGCCAGCCCGAACCGATTCATAGTGCGGGTGATCATCAATGCCTGCTCCTTGTCTCGCCGCCTTGCCTGTTTCCGTACGCCAACGCCGACTTGCCGGGCCGACTCCAATTACGTAATATCAGGTAAACCCGTCAAGTACATCTATACAAAGAAGGAATAGCCGTTATTCAATAAAACCGGCCTCCGTGCCAATGAGGAATCATTTGTCGCGGGGCCGGACTGCGATCAGGCCCGTGCATATATGTGGAAACTGTTCAACAACTTCACTTACCGTCTCTTCTTTGCATTCCGAAACCGCTGTCTGCGCCGCAAAACCCGGAGTTGGGCGGCGCGGATATCGTCCCCGTCGAGTTCGGAGCCCCGGCCCGTTCTTTACGTGGGATGGGGCCGGATCGGAGACATGGTGCTGGCGACGGGGCATCTAAAGCGGCTGCGCCGGTGGTTTCACCCCCGTCCGGTCTGGTTCCTGGGAAGATCCCCAGTGAAGCCCCTCGTCGAACCGTTCGTCGACGCATTTATGGCATTTCCCGATCCATTCGAGCCCGAAGCCGGTTCCGGTACTGCTCCGGCCGCACCGCTCGAACGGATCGTGAACCAGTCGTTCCGGTACGTCATCGCGGACATCCACACGTTCTACGGCGGCCTGTTCACGCTGGATTCCCTGCTGGCCGCCCTGCGGGCAGACCGCAAGTTCGTCTACGAAGGATATTACCTGGGGAGAGACCTGGCGGCGGAACGGCCCTATCCGGCCGGTTTCGAGATCGTGCCGCATTACGCGGGCCGGGAAGGCGCCGGCACGGCAGAGGACGGATACCATGTACTGAATCACAACGCCCATTACATCCGGCAGGTGCTTGAACAGTGCGGCATCGAGACAGAGGATGGGAAGTTGTGGCGCCCGGACCTTGGCCATATCGGATCCGGGACGGCGGAATGCCGCCGATTCGGGATAGAACCGGGGGGATACGTGGCGTGGCAGCCCGCCAGCGAGAATCGGCGGAAAGACTATCCACCGTCGCACTGGGCGGAGACGATCAGCGCCTTTCCGGATCAGCAGTTTGTCGCGCTGGTCGAACCCGGCAAGACCCCCGGCCTGGACCGGGCCGCCCTGACCGACGTGCGGATAATTGAAACAGGACTAACCGGGGTGATGCGGCTGATCAGGGAAGCGCGGCTTTTTGTCGGACTAGACTCGGGGCTGAGTCATATCGCGGCGGCGCTGGGCACGCCCACGGTGTGCGTTTGTCCGGACAGCCACTTCGGGTACTTCTTCCCCTATCCCCGCAACTACGGCTATACGAATCTGCGCACCGTCTCTCATCCGGACTACCTGGCCTGCAGGGGTTGTTTCATGACGTGCCGGCACGAACCCATCACGTCGACCGTCTCCCGGGGCGCCCTTTGCCTCCGCACGTTGCCGCCCGGCCCGGTCATCGACGCCATTCAGTCCGCATTGCAGGCCGGGATCTCGTCACAGGTCGGCGACTGACTTCAGTTCAACCCGGGCGGGACGGGCCAGCGCGACGAGATCCTCGATATCGAATGAGGTCAGCAGACCGAAGCAGAATAGCGAGGACATGGTCTCATACCGTCCGGGTTCATCGATCAACCGGCGCAGGCTTTCAAGTCCCCTGCACATCACGACTTCCTCCACTTCCCGATCGGTCATGGCCGCCGCCATAAGGGCGATTACACAAGATACGGGCCCGGAGGCGGTCACGCCCAGTCGGGGCGTTTCCACCCGACTCATGACCGCCGCGAGCTGGGCGACCTGGAGGCCCAGCATCCTGCCGCCATTCGAAGAAAGCAACATCGTCCACTGGTGCGGCGCCTTCCCCAGGCCACACGCTCCCTGCATGATCACTTCGGCCGCCACGGCGGAAGCGCCTTTTCGGAGGATTTCCTCAATCAAGGGGCCGGCGCCTTTCATGCCCTCGTCCGTCAAGATCACGCAGGTTTGCCCGGTCGTTCGCGCCAGAGGCGAGGATACCGCCACGGGAAGGATCCAGTCCCGCCGGAGCCGGTAATGAAGGAAATTCCTCCGAATGCCGTCGTCGATCTTCGAAGAAACCGTAGTCACGGCGTCGACCGGAAAGGACCTGTACCGCAGAATGGACTGAAGCCGTTCTCTACCTTCGCGCTGCCATCGGCTCAGCGCGGATGCCTCGCGGGGCGGTCTTTCACGTTTGAGCCCGTCCGCGACGGTCCGGGCAAGGGTAACGAAATCGGCGTTCCCCGCGGGCGTGCCGACAGTCAGCTCCTCTTCTGTACGGATTTCGTCTTCCGAAGGGATCTCCTCATCGCGGCCCTGCCCGGCGGGCAAGAAATGACGGTTCAGAAACCGGTAGAACCGTTCCCGGTGTTCCAGTTCGTAGTTGTGGGTTCCAGGATCTATATTGTTATGGAATTCGAACGCGTCTTGTCTTCCCAGCGACGCATAGAGCGGCTGAACCGGGTCGAATACCGAGGGTTTAGCCCGGGCGGTCTGGAAGCAACAGTCGTCGTGCTCGTTATACAGTAACAGGGCGGGACGAGGCGCCAGCATGGCCGTGAGCAGGGGATAGTCGGCCGTCGCGGCGAGGTCCGCGGCGTTCTGTTCGATGTCGCCCCGGTCGGCGCGGTGATTGACGCGGCTGTCCAGACCGATGTATCCCGCATTGGGCACGGCGAGACGCACCCGCGTGTCAAGGGCGCCGAGGATGATCGTCTGCCAGCCCCCGCCGGACAGACCGGTCACGGCTATGTGATCGGGATCGACATGATCATGGGCCAGCACCACGTCCAGCGCGCGGGCCATGGCCAGGTAGAACACCGCCAGGCCGGCGGTACCGCAAAGGTCCAGGTAACTCGCGTTGTTGTGCTGGTACCCCGGGCCCTGCAGTTCGCCGAAGCACAGCCATTCGGGATTCAGGGTCACCATGCCCCGCCTCGCCAGGTTGACGCACCTTACCTGCTTGTAGTCCACCGCCTTCCCCGGCGGACCGACGTGCCCGTTGAGGTTCAGCACGCCCGGCGTCGTTTCCGGTAAGTGGTCGGGTTCGTAGAGCAGAGCGGGGATGACGAGACCGGGCAGGGCCTGGTAGGTCAGCTTGCGAATGCGATATCCCTTGCCGGTTTCGATCACATCCTTCCATTCGACTTCGGCCCCGGCTGTTCGCCAGTCGTCGGGTATCCCCTTGAGCACGACCTCGTCCAGCATGGTCCGGCGCAGTTTCGCGGCTTCTTCCTCCC
>JAJECR010000136.1 GCA_022821935.1 Candidatus Latescibacterota bacterium | reverse complement strand
AACACGAACTGGCTCAGCGATCAATCCCTCGAACAGTGGCACGGCGTTGCCACGGATGACGACGGCCGGGTTAGTCGGCTGGATCTCGTTAATAACAACCTGAGTGGCGTACTCCCTCCGGAACTGGGCGAGCTTGCCGCGCTGCGCGGATTGAACCTCGACCGGAACCAGTCGTTGTCAGGGCCCCTCCCACGAGAACTTGTCGGGCTCAGGCTGGATTCACTGCTCTTGAACGAAACGAACCTGTGCGCGCCTGCGGATGAAGCGTTCCGTGCCTGGCTGCGAAGCATTTCAACACGCAGCGTCGCGGAATGCGAGATTCCCGTATCGGACAGGGAGATTCTGGCGGTTCTCTACAATACCACGAACGGCCCGAATTGGAACAACAACACCAACTGGCTGAGCGACGAGCCGCTCGATCGGTGGTTCGGCGTCCACGCTGACGCCGACGGCCGGGTAAGACGTCTTTATCTGTTTAGCAACAATCTGAGCGGTCCGCTCCCTCCGGAACTGGGCGGACTCGATATGCTGAATACTGTGATTATGTACAACAACCGGTTGACCGGGCCTATTCCCCCGGAACTGGGCCGGTTGAGTTATCTTCAAAACCTTGTAATCAGCAACGCCGGGCTGGGAGGCGATATCCCCGCTGAACTGGGACAGTTGACAAACCTTCGAGGACTTTCCCTTAACGATAACGGGTTGACCGGCAGTATCCCGCCTGAATTGGGACAGTTGTCCAACCTAAGGGAATTGTGGCTTTCGAGCAACCGATTGACAGGGGCTGTTCCTGCGGAACTCGGAAAACTGGGCAACCTTGAAACTCTGCAGCTTTATGTCAACCGGTTGACCGGCACCATCCCCCCGGAACTGGGCCAACTGAAGAAACTCACACGGTTATCTTTATCCGGTAACCAGATAACGGGTCCCATCCCCGCGGAATTGGGCCAGTTGGAAATCCTCAACGACCTGGATCTCGGCAGCAACCGGTTAACGGGTGAAATCCCCCCGGAACTGGGCGGGTTGAGTAGCCTCGAGATGATGAGGCTCAGTTCAAACCAGTTGACGGGCAATATTCCTCAGGAATTTGGCCAGTTGGAAAAGCTCAGGTGGCTTACCTTGCAGTTCAACCCGTTGTCCGGACCAATCCCCTTGACGTTGATCAGCCTCCCACTCGAATCGTTGGTACTGGACAATACGGAGTTATGCGCACCGCCGGACGAGGCATTCAAGGCATGGTTGGAAAGCATACCGTTCAGGACAGGCGCCGGTACCCCCTGCCCCCGTATCGTCAATCATGAAAAACCGGCAGCGTATTTGACTCAGGCGACACAATCATTCACGCATCCCGTGCCCCTGGTGGCCGGAGAGCCCGCGCTCCTTCGGGTATTCTTCGCCTCGGACGGCGCGGTGTTCAATCGGCCGGCTGTTCGGGCGACTTTCTATCATGGCGGCGTGGAGGTACATTCCCTGCATATACCATCGGCAGGGACGAAGGTGTCGAATCTGGTGGACGAATCCTCGCTGGAAACTTCGGCAAACGAAGTCGTGCCGGGGCAGGTGATACGTCCAGGATTGGAAATGGCGGTCGAGTATGGTACCGATGACGCGGCGCGTGCTGAACCCGGTATCAGTGGACGTATACCCGAAACGGGCTCGCTAGCCGTTGACGTCCGGTCGCTACCGGCGCTCGATCTGACCCTTGTGCCCCTGCAATCGCAGGACAATCCGGACTACGCCTTCGCATCGGCCATAGAGGACCTGACCGCCGATGACGATCTGTTTCGGCTGACCCGGGATCTACTGCCGGTTCACGAACTGAATCTAACCGTGCGAGAACCGGTTTACACCTCGCTAGAGCCAGGGTTCGGGAACGGTGAACAGTTGCTTGGTGAGTTAGAGATTATCCGTGCCATGGATGGTGCGAGTGGATACTACATGGGACTTTGGAATGATAAAGGAGGAATAGCCCAGCCTGCTGGCGTTGTAAGCATCTCCGGACTCGATGGACAAACGATTGCCCATGAACTCGGTCATAATCTGAACCTCGACCATGCCCCCTGCAGCAGGGTTTCCTTCGGCGAGATCTGTTGTGTCGATCCGGGTTATCCTTATGCGAACGGTAACATCGGAGCATGGGGTTACGATTTCCAGATCAATCAGTTGGTACATCCGGATACTCCGGATCTGATGGGCTACTGTGGCCCTGCGTGGATCAGCGATTACCACTTCTCCAAGGCGCTGGCCTATCGGTTGGAAGAGGAAGAAATGCGGCTTATGGCTGCTTCCCAATCGGTATCCGGCGTTTTGCTGCTCTGGGGCGGATTGACGGCAACGCGCGAGCTTCTCCTCGAGCCGGCTTTCGTGGTCGATGCGGCCCCGTCATTGCCGATGGAAGAGGGTTCGTATCAGTTGAAAGGAATGGACGAATACGGGAACAGTCTTTTTGTCCTGCTTTTCGCCATGCCGGAGAGCGTGGACGGCGACGGGGGCGGCGCCTTTGCGTTCACGCTCCCCGTACGGGATGAATGGGCCGCTGTGCTGTCGCGCATCATCCTTTCCGGGCCGGAAGGCTTCGTGGAGATAACCAGAGACGGCGAGCGATCCGCCGCGCTTCTGCTGGACCGGAACTCGGGGATGGTCAGGGGCATACTCAGGGACTGGCCGGAAGGATCGACCGGCATTCAGGCTGCACGCCGTGTGTTGCCAGAACCAGGACTGGATGTCCTCATTAGTGGAGGTATTCCGGATCCGGCAGACTGGAAGTGACAGGACTTGAACGGGGGCAACGGTTTGATTCGACGCCATTTGGAGATCTTTCTGAGGTTGCGGGTTACAGATATGATCGGTAAAGATTTCATGTGAGCGGTGAACACCACCATCTTATCATGTGGAAGATGAAGTACGAGAACGTAAACATCGCCTTTCGTCATTCACCGTCTTTCTAGAGCGACAGGGTCGCATTGACGGCCTGGCTCAGACTCACCGAGATTGACGCTCGAGATCAGCACTGCGACAGCTACCTGGAATGGTTTGTAGCTAAAGGTAGTTTCCGTAGTACAGATGTTCGCAGATTTGCCGACGAACATAAAATCGCGCCAGGTATCGTGGTAGGGAGACTCCAGCATACGAAACAGATAGCATGGAGCCACCTGAACAGGCTCAAAACGCGCCTGCGGTGGTCAGACGAATAATCAACAAGGGAATGGCATCCAGACTGATGCTACGACGAGTGCCTCCATGTCCATCCTGCGGAGGACGACTGCTCCACGTCCGTGGCGCCCGCTATTGCTGCAAGTCCTGCCAGGAAGATTACGGTTTATTCCGAAAACGCGCGCCCTACACCGGCACGCACTGCGTCCGGCTCAGCCTGCCGGCCCAGATCAGACAGGCCGAGGAGGAGCGGTGACGACGTTGACCCTGCTCAAAAAAACCTGGGGTTGGCTCAGATGGCTGGTGGCGCTGGGCATCCTCGCCTACCTGTTCTATCTCTACCGCGATCAATACGCCGATTTCATCCGCCGCGAAATCGATTTTACCTTCCTGGGCATCGGTGTGGTACTGGCTACGACGGCCACCATACTGGCCTTTTTCCGGTGGTACCTTCTGGCGAGGGGACAGAAACTGGCGCTGAGGTTCCGCGAGGCCGTCCGCCTGGGCTTCGTCAGCAATCTGTTCAACTACCTCGCGCCCGGGACCGCGGGCGGCGATATCGTGCGGGCCGTGGGCATCGCGCGGCATCAGAAGTCGAGGCGGACCGTCGCCGCGGCCACGGTGCTGCTCGACCGGCTGATCGGCATGCTGGCGCTGCTGATCATCGGATCGGCGGCTTCTCTGGTGAACCAGGACCTCTGGCATCACCAGGAGATCATGATCGCCGTCCTGGTCTTCTGGGGCGGTGCAGTGACCGGCCTGGTCTGCCTGGTGGTTTCGCTACAGTCGCGGCTGCTGGAGTGGACGCTCTTTCAACGGCTCACCCGCCTCCGGTTCGTCGGACCGTTCTTCGCCGAACTGGCCAACAGCCTGGCGCTCTACCAGACGCGGCGCAGTGCGTTGACCGAGGCCCTGCTCGTCGGCCTGGCGGGCCAGGTTTTTATGCTGTCGTCCTTCTATTTCTGTGCGATGGCACTCCTGCCGGGACCGGCCGCGCCGGATTACCTCGCCCACCTGATGCTGATCCCCGCCGCCGAGATCATCGGTACCTTCGCGCCGGTGCCGGGCGGCGTCGGCGCCCTGGAAGGCGCGGTCATCTACATCTACCACCTCATCAGCACGTCCGCGGACGGTGCGATCCCGGGTACGGTCGCCCAGGCCACGGGACTGGCCTCCGCGCTGACCTACCGGATCGTGCGAGTCACCGTCGCCGCGGTGGGCGCCGTGTATTACATGGTAACGGATAGAAGCTGGAAGGAAAGGCTGGGGCTGGAAGAGGTCTGACCGTACACCGAACGGACGAGGGACCTGACCGTACGGGCACGGAGAACGTGCAGGGCACATCCCCGCACCCGGTCAGGGCCGAACCCCGGGTACTTGGTTCCCCGGTGTCCGGCGGTTCATTGCAGTTGTTTTACGAACACCCGCTCGTCGATCCACACTCACGACACACGTAGCACGAACCGTTGCGGGTCATCAGGCTCCCGCAGTCCGAACAGGACGGGGCGTCGGCCTGGGCGGCGTAGACTTCGCGCTCCTGGTCTTCCTGGACGCTCATCGTCTGGTCCATGGCGTTCGAATGCATGGTGGAATCCATGTCCTTGTCCGCCACGATCTCGGTATGGCTGTCCTCGGGCAGAAACTTCACCGCGAGCCACCGGAAGATGTAATCGGTGATGGACTTGGCGATGGGCACGTCCTTGTTGCCCGTCATGCCCGCCGGTTCGAACCGCATGTGGCTGAATTTGCGGATCAGGCTCTCCAGGGGCACGCCGTACTGCAGCGACACGGATATTGCCGTGGCGAAGGCGTCCATCATGCCGGATACGGTGCTGCCTTCCTTGGACATCCGCAGGAAGATCTCACCGGGCTGGCCGTCTTCGAAGAGGCCCACCGTCAGGTAGCCCTCGTGGCCGGCGATGCTGAACTTGTGGGTCACGGCCTCGCGCTCGTCGGGCAGCCGGCGGCGAACGGGCTGGACTTCGGCGGCGTCTTCATCCTCCGACGCCTTGGTGCTGAGCGGCTGGGTGCGCTTCGACCCGTCGCGGTAGATGGCCAGGGCCTTGAGCCCCATCTCTCCGCCCTTCATGTACACGTTCATGACGTCTTCGACCGTCGCCTCGTTGGGCAGGTTCACCGTCTTGGATATGGCGCCTGAAATGAAGGGCTGCGCCGCGGCCATCATCTTCACGTGTCCCATGTGGTGGATGGAGCGGCTGCCGTTTTCGGTACGGAACGCACAGTCGAAGACCGGCAGGTGTTCCTGGAGCAGGTGCGGCGCACCTTCGATGGTACCGTGCTCGTCGATGTAATGGACGATCCGCTCGATCTGCTGATGCGAGTAGTCGAGCTTCTCCAGGGCGGAATAAACAGTTCGGTTCACGATCTTCATCGTGCCGCCGCCCACCAGGCGCTTGTACTTGACCAGGGCGATATCGGGCTCGATGCCCGTCGTGTCGCAGTCCATCATGAAGGCGATGGTCCCCGTGGGCGCCAGCACCGTGGCCTGGCTGTTCTTGTACCCGTGCTTCCTGCCGTGGGCGAGGGCATTGTCCCACGCGGTGCGCGCGGCGTCGAGCAGGTTCTTGTCCACCATCTCCGCCTGGATGTCGTCCACGGCGTCCCGGTGCTTCTGCATGACCCGGAGCATGGGTTCGCTGTTGACGTCGTATCCGTCGAAGGTGCCCAGGTGCTCGGCGAGTTCGGCGGACCGGTAGTAACCCTGGCCGGTCATCAGCGCCGTGATGGCGCCGGCAAAGGCGCGGCCCCCGTCGCTGTCGTAAGGCAGCCCCATCGCCATAAGCAGCGCGCCGAGGTTGGCGTATCCCAGGCCCAGTTGCCGGAAGGCGCGGGCGTTTTTCCCGATCTTATCGGTAGGGTAGCTCGCGTTGTCGACGATGATGTCCTGGGCCATGATCATGATGTTGACCGTGTGGATGAATCCCACCGCGTCGAAGGTGCCTTCGTCGGTCAGGTACTTGAGCAGGTTGATCGAGGCCAGGTTGCACGCGCTGTTGTCCAGGTGCATGTACTCGGAACAGGGATTGCTGGCGTTGATGCGGTCCGTGTTGGCGCAGGTGTGCCAGTCGTTGATGGTCGTATCGTACTGCATGCCCGGGTCGCCGCACTGCCAGGCGGCTTCCGCGATCCAGGACATGACGTCCTTCGCCTTCAGGTTCTCCACCGGCGTCTTCTTGGTGATCGACTGCAGCGTCCAGTCCCCGTCCTTCTCCACCGCTTCCAGGAAATCGTCCGTTACCCGGACCGAGTTGTTGGCGTTCTGGAACTGGATGGAACTCCACGCGTCGCCGTTCAGGGTCATGTCCCAACCAGCGTCCCCGAGGGCGTAGGCCTTGCGCTCCTCGTTCGCTTTGCACCAGATGAACTCCACCACGTCGGGATGATCGATGTCCAGGACCACCATCTTGGCGGCCCGCCGGGTCTTGCCTCCCGACTTGATGGATCCGGCCACCGAATCGGCCGCCCGCATGAAGGAGACGGGTCCGGATGCCTGGCCGCCCGCGGACAGGATTTCCTTGGAGGAACGGATCCGGGACAGGTTCACGCCGGCGCCCGAACCGCCCTTGAAGATCATGCCTTCGACCTTGCACCACTCGAGAATGGATTCCATGGAGTCTTCGACCGACAGGATGAAACAGGCCGAGCACTGGGGCGTGTCTTCGACACCCACGTTGAACCAGACCGGGCTGTTGAACGTGGCCCGCTGATGCAGGATGATCTGTTTCAATTCGTTATGGAAGACGTCGGCGTCCTCCTCGGACGCGAAGTAACCCTGGTCGCGTCCCCACCCCGCAATCGTGTCCGCCACGCGGTCGATCATGTGCTTGACGCTGTTTTCGCGCTTCGGCGTGCCGAGGGGGCCGCGGAAATACTTGGACACGACGACGTTGGTGGCCAGCTGTGACCAGTCGGCCGGGATCTCCACGTCCTCCTGCTCGAAGACGACCTCTCCCCCGTCCCCCGCGATAGTGGCCGTCCGCTTCTCCCACTCCACGCCGTCGTAGGGATCGATGCCCGGGTTGCTGTACAGCCGTTCGACCGCAAGACCTCCTTCGGCGAGCGGCGCTGCGGCGGTGGACGCGTCTTCGACGGACACGCCGTCGGAAGATTCCTCCGTCTCTTCTATCAGGAGTTCGGGATCATCCTTTATTTTCAAACCAAGTCTCTCTGTTGCCATACTTGCCCCCTCGAATCAACTTCTTCGATCTGTTACTGTCGATCAATGTATTGATTGTGTCGATAAAAGAACTACCTGATCCATCCGCGCGAACGGACCAGGCACTTGAATCCTTACTTAATTACGATTGGGCTGGTCCTTGACGACCGAGGCCAGTTCCTGCTTCTCCAACTGCTCGAGCTCTTCCTGGAACTCGCTCCGGTCCTTGAAATCCCGGTAGACCGAGGCGAAACGCACGTAGGCCACTTCATCGATCTTGCGCAGTTCCCGGATGATGAATTCGCCGATCCTGTCGGAAGGGATCTCGCGTTCGTTCAGGTTGCTGACGTAGTACACCACCCGGTCCACAAGTTCGTGCAGTTGATCCGCGGATATCATCCGTTTCGTGCAGGCCAGCTTTAGACCGTGCATGATCTTTCCGCGGTCGAAAACCTCCCGGCGGCCGTCGGACTTCACCACCATCAGTTCTTCTTCTTCGATGGCTTCGTAGGTCGTAAATCGCTTGGCGCAGGACAGGCACTCGCGGCGTCTGCGGATGGTTCTTCCACTCTGGATTGTACGGGAGTCTACTACGTGGCTGTTCAACATGCCACACGCCGGACATCGCATCGCGGCGGTCCTCCACCTGATCTAATTTGTTGAGATTTATTGATTAAGAATCACAACTTG
>JAJECR010000010.1 GCA_022821935.1 Candidatus Latescibacterota bacterium | reverse complement strand
CGTTGACAAGATAGATGGCGGCATACGAGAGATCCAGCCCGTCCAGCAGTTCCTGTCCGATCCTGCTGACCAGAACGTTTCGATCTTGATAACGCGATAGCGATCTTCCGAGTCTGTACAGACGTTGTCGATGCTCAAACTCCCTGCTGAAGAGGTTTTGATCCATGAATAGGACGACGGGTTGCTTTATCCAGGCCCATCCGCCAAGGAGTATCAGTGTGAGTCCCGCGGCGGTACACGCGACCAGGAGGTCGGACATCGTCATGGCCACCGGTATTGCTGAAACCGCTTCATGGAGTACGATGAATATCCCGAAACACAGAATGAGATTCGCGCCCTGGTTGATGACCACATACCTCAGACCCCTGCCGAACAGGAATTTCAGGCCGAAAACCCGATGAGCCAGAACACCGTAGGCAAACGAAAAGGGCAAGGCACACTGCAGTCCGACACGGATGATACTGTCGAGGAACCAGACGGTCGCGGGTAGCATGGGACCCTGTAGAGGCAAAAGCCCCCATGAAGCCAATAGCGTGCCAGGTTTGGTTATTGTCCACAAGGGCGAGAGGATGAGCGCAGAAAGGAATCCGACTTCGATTACACGCAGGCGCATTCTCTCCTGCTGACGCGCAACGGACCCCTGGGCAAGGACAAGGCATCCCGCTATGACCACGATGACGATTACGAAAGTGGGCTCCGGGATGGGCTCGACGATAACGGAGACCAATCGAACCAATGCATTGTCCCATCCATAGGTTAATCGATACACGTAAATGAGACTACATATTGTACTGACCATCAGTAGTGACAAAACGGCCCATGCTCTCTTCTGAAGCCAGGTTCCAAAAGTTGTCGCACTTGGGAAGACCGACAGAATACGAAACATCAACATGGCCTTTAATGCCGATGCCAAGGTAATGACGAAGATACTCGTTGACAGTACCCAGTCCGGCCATCCGGCGACCATAGGATGAAAAGCGGGTGTAACAGAAAGTGCGATCGAAAGGAAGAACAACACACACAGGAAGGCGACCGGATTGCGCGGACTGCGGAATCCCATCCACGCTCCAAAGCACACCAGGACGATCGGGTAGATCAGGTACGGGCCCCGCTGGAACCAGGTCATCGCCCCTGCGCCCATTTCGATTTCCTGGCCGTTCACCGCGAGGGTGTAACGCACTCGTTCTTCCACTTCGAGTATCAAGGTTCCGTTATGCAATACGCCGTCTCGCCGCCAGGCGAGCCTGAACTCCTCGCCTGGTCTGCTTCGCAAACGCGCCTGGAAATAGGCCTGCGGATGCGATTTCAGATCTTCACCGTTCACGGATACGATGATATCGCCCGGCGCCAGTCCAGCCCGGTCGGCAGGGCTGTCCGGTACCACCTGGGTTACGGCAACACCTCCGTCTTTGCGGACCCGGACGAGATGAAACCACGTGCCCTCCTGCAGGTTACTCGCCGCACTTCTGGTCAATCCCTTGGTCTGTATCATCTCATTTCCGAAGAACCGAATGCCTGGCGACCAGTGTTCGATCTGTGCGTAGCGTACCAGCGTCCATACGACTAAGCCGAGATGTAAACATAGCAACATGATCAGCGTACTCAGTATGGCGTAACGCGAAATCAGGGTCTTCATCCGGCTTCTGATCCTGGTTGTTTGGGTTTCGGCTGATTAATGACTTCGAAATCGACTTGGTGTCGCCTTGCTTGACTTGTCGCCTTGCTCGACGACTCGAACGCCTGCTTCTCATTTCGCAAACAGTTGTTCAATATAGATAAATTGAGGAATTTGGGTACCAGTATATAAGCGGTCTGGTCCCGTCGAGGAAAACTGATGGCAGGACTAACTGCCTCGACGGAACTCCGGCGTCACGGCCGGCCGCTCCGCGATGTGAAGGGCGATTAACTCTGTTTCCCGGACGAAGTGCGTTGTACATTGGTATCTCCGAAAGAGTCGCGACCTGGGTCGGCGTGAGGGTCGCGACCAGTGCCGGCGTGAGGGTCGCGACGTTGCTCGAAAGCAACATCCCCGATATCGAGTACGGACGATCATGCCCGGTGGGTATGTACTGAATAAGACCGTAAGCATGAAGCAGCCATATCCCTCCTATCCGGCGGGTTTCAACTCTGGGAACATCAAGTGCGGGAACAGCCGCCCCGCCAGTAATGGATACCGGACCCGGCGACATGAGCGATCACACTTTCCCCCTCATTGAAGTCGAAGGCAGCGCGTACGAGATGGGCTATCAGCACGGCGCGCAGGCCGCAGGCCTTGTACAACGCTACCTGCTTTGGATCGAGAGACTGACGGGTGAGTCCCGGGACGTTCTATGCCGTAACGCGATGGACTTCTGGCCGCTGATTCAGGCGCTCAGCCCGGCCTTTGCCGAGGAAGTCAAGGGCCTGGCTGCAGGTGCGGGTATCAGCCTGGAGGAAGCCGTTCTGTGCCAGGCGCGCGCAGAAGCCGCGCAGAAGCCGGTGGGGGCCTGCACGGCCTTCGCGTTGACGCGGACGGCCACTGCGGACGGTAAAACGCTGGCCGGGCAGAACCAGGATCTCGAAGCGGAATACGCCGATGTCGCAATTCTGTTACGGGTAAAACCTGACGATGGCCGGCCCAGGGCGCTGATGTTCACTTTTGCCGGGCAGTTGGGCTATGCCGGGATGAACGGGCACGGCGTCGCCCACTTTGCCAACGCACTGTACGGTTTCACCTGGCGGTTGGGGTTGCCTCATTACCCGCTCAAACGTCTGATTCTGGAGCAGCGGACGGCCGAGGACTGTGTGGCCCTGCTGGCAAGAAACCGCACCTGCTCCGCCGCCAATGTGCTGCTGTGCGACGGACAGGGGCGTATAGGCTCCGTGGAAGTGCGGCCCGAGGGGATCGCGCGACTTCGGGACACGCACCCTGATGCCTGCCTGCATACGAATCACTACCTGGCGCCTGCGTTCGCCGGTCATGAATCCGGCTTTCTGCCTGATTCCTGCCCGCGCCTGGACCGCATACGCGTCCTGGTTCGGGAAAACTGGGGCGCAATCACGGTGGATACGATAAAGCGGATTCTGGCCGACCACGACAACGACCCTGGCGGCATCTGCCGGCACGGCGCGGTCGGGATGCACTCGATTTCAGGGTACATCGCCGAGCCCGAAAAACTGCTTCTTCACGTGCGGCGCGGTCACGGTTGCCTGGGCGCGTGGACGGCGTACGAAGTCTAAACCGGCTGACGCTGGTACGCTTCGCCCTTCAGCACCGGAACGCTGCTGCTCGCGTCCAGGGCCGCGGCGAGCCGTACGTCTTCCTCGTATCCTCTTCCAATCAGCTCTTTTCCAGATCCCGATGCCTGCAGGAGCGATGTTAGATTATCCCTGCACGCGCCAAAAACCGCGGCCGCGGTTTCGGCTTCCGGCGAACGGGTGCCTTTCAGCGCATGAATGATGGCCCCCGCGCCAAGCAGGTCTTCGATAGCGGGTCTGAGGGTCTGCTGTTCCTTCCAGCGCTCCCCGGCCGGAATGATACTGATGCCGGTTTCGTAATGCTGCAGAACGCCCGCCAGGGCGGAGGCGTTTCTGAGGCTGCCCGCAAAGGTGGGCACGTCGCCGGTCGACAGGGAGAGCGTGGAGCCATTGAAAGAGGGCAGGACCAGGGCGGTACCGGCGGGTATATCTACCAGAGACGACGGGGACAGGGAATATCCTCCACCCTCGAATTCCCGTGTGGTATTAGCCAGGAGCGCGTGACGCGACCTTGCATAGTCTGCCGCGGTATGGTCCCGGGTACGGCAAGGGTAGACGATGGCGCCATTGCCCACCGCGATGTCTACGCTGGTGGAAAACGACAGGACATCGACGATGACTACCGTCCTGCTGCCCGGCAGCAGGGCTGAAAGTCCCTCGGCCCCCCACTCGCAACGGATATCGAACGCACTCTGGTCATAGTACATTGAAAACTCACGACCACCCTGTATCGTCCTTTGACCTGAAGAGAAACTGAGACCGGATAATGTAAAGGATACCGTAGAAAGCGGTCAATGATCATCGCGACGGTCCGTTCTAAACTCCGGCTCCCTCGTCGCCGATCAAACTCCGGACTGGTCTTCGCCGATGGTTCTCTTCAAATACCTGTTCAGCTTGTGCGTCTCGTACCTGAAATCGTCAATGTGCCGGGCTATTGTCGACAACAGGGTCACAACCTCGCGAAGGTCCCCACGCAGTTCATTCAGTAACGCGTTAATCTGCTGTGCCTCAGCGTTTCTCATAAAACTCTCCTGATTAGGCTACGGACGACTGGTCTCCGGTATAGGTGCGTACAAAACGGCAAGCTGTGCGGGAGTCCGAACCGGGGGCTGATCGCCTGGCCACCTGGACGACACAAAGCGATCCGGGTTCGGAATCCATCAATTAACGATACCAGTGATTATCGTATAATGAATTTTTATAATCACTATAAATATAAGTCAATGTATTTATGATTGAAACATGGACGGTCCCCCAATAGTACCCTTACCAGGTACCGGGCCCGGGGTGCCGTTTGTCGCGGAGGGCTGATTTATCGACGGACGTGCTGCTTGATTCAGGTGTGTTGCCTTGTGGGAAAGGCGCTGAAGACCAGTGTAAGCGCACGAGCGTGCGTATTCCGGCACGCGCTCATGTCCCGGCACGTACGTGTATCCAGCCGAAGGCCGCCTTGTTCTACGTCGCCGCCTCCAGCGTGAAGGTCTCCCTGCCGTCCAGACCGGACACCACGGGGTAGGTTTTCACGCCCGGGTTGCCATCCTTGGGGATGTAGCGCACGTGGGGAGGGAAATAGGCGTATAGCGCCGTGTTGCGTGGATAGGGGGACTTGTTGGGACCGGATCCGTGTACCATCAGACTGTGGAAAAAGAGCGCGCTGCCCGCCTTCAGCGGCATATCGACCGGCCGCGCCTCCTTAGAGCCGTTTTCGTACACCACTTCCGCGTCCTGCGCCTGCGCGATAAGGCCCCAGTCTTTCAATCCCCACTTGTGGCTGTGCGGAATGATGTTGAAACAGCCGTTCTCGGTCGTGGCGTCGTTCAGAGCGACACTGACCGTCACGAGGGCGGGAGGATCTATAGGCCAGTAGGCCGAGTCCTGGTGGGGCGCGTGGGCGGAGCCGTGAAAGGCGGGCTTGAGCATCAAGGTGCTTCGGAACAGCAGCAGGTCGGGGCCAAGCAATCCGCCCAATACCCGAAGCAGGTTAGGGTGGACCGAGAGGTCACGAAAAAACGGTGAGATTTCCCGTGTATTTTCGATTTTCCTCAGCACGGGCAGGCCGTCCGGCCGGTTGGCGCCTTCGGCATACGGCTCGCGCTGAAAATGTGCAAATTTCGGGTTTCCGGCGGCCTC
>JAJECR010000278.1 GCA_022821935.1 Candidatus Latescibacterota bacterium | reverse complement strand
CTGGGACGACCATGGGCTCTATGCCGGATTCTGGCTGGAGGACCGCGATATCCATGCTGCTCACGAAGCGTCGTCGCACGAGGTCCGACAGGACAGCCACGTGGGCGTGCTGCTCACCGGTCCGGGCGCGTACTACGACCTGGCGGTGAATCCGCTGGGCGCCACCTCGGAGATGTTCTACATCTGGAAGGAAGCCTACCGGGACGACGATCGCTTCCACGTACCGGAATTCGACCTGGCGGTCCACCGGCCCGAGGTGTTGGGGGGTCATACGAGGACGGATATCAGCGCGATGCGCTGGGCCTTCTCGGACTGGCGTTTTCCGGGATTGCGGGCCGGGGTGAATATGGAAGGTGACCCGGGCAGAAGGAACCGGGTCGACCGGGGCTGGAGCGTGGAGCTGGCCTTCCCGTGGGAAGGGTTCAAATGGCTGGTCGACGGGCAGCGGATGCCGCCCGCTCCGGGAGATGTATGGCGTATCGGTCTGCTTCGGCGGCAGGTGATCGACCAGCGCGGACACCGGTGGCAGGCCACGTGGACCTGGCAACCGCTCGTCATAGTGGACGGCCGGATGCCCGAAACCCACCTGGAACTTGAGCTTGCCGGTTCCTGAACTCAGTTCCGGCGCATGAAACCCGAGAAGAAGTCGTTGCCCTTGTCGTCTACCACGATGAAGGCGGGAAATTCCTCCACCTCGATGCGCCAGACGGCCTCCATACCCAGTTCGGGGTACTCCACCACCGAAACCTCGCGGATGGAATCCTTCGCCAGTCTCGCGGCGGGCCCGCCGATGGACCCGAGATAGAAACCGCCGTGCTTCTTGCAGGCGTTGGTGACCTGGACGGACCGGTTGCCCTTGGCCAGCATGACCATGCTGCCGCCGGCCGCCTGGAACTGGTCCACGTAGGTGTCCATGCGGCCCGCCGTGGTCGGACCGAAGGACCCGGAGGCATAGCCTTCGGGGGTCTTGGCTGGTCCCGCGTAGTAGACGCACAGGTCCTTGATGTATTGCGGCAGGCCCTCGCCGCTGTCCAGCCGCTCCTTGAGCCTGGCGTGGGCGATGTCCCGCGCGACGATCATGGGACCGGTCAGGGAAAGCCGCGTGGCGACCGGGTAGCCGCTTAGCGTGGCGCGGATCTCGGACATGGGCCGGCTGAGATCGATCCTGACCACCTCGCCGCCCAGGGCCTGTTCGTCGATCTCCGGCAGGTACTTGGACGGTTCGGTCTCCAGTTCTTCCAGGAAAATGCCGTCCCGCGTGATCTTGGACAGGACCTGGCGGTCCGCCGCGCAGGAAACGGCGATGGCCACGGGACACGAAGCGCCGTGCCGGGGCATGCGGACCACGCGCACGTCGTGGCAGAAGTACTTCCCGCCGAACTGCGCGCCGATCCCTATCTCCTGGCTCATCTTGAGCACTTTCTCTTCCATCTCGAGGTCGCGGAAGGCCTGTCCGAACTCGTTTCCCACGGTGGGCAGGTTGTCCAGGAACCTTGCGCTCGCCAGCTTTGCGACTTTGAGCGAATACTCCGCGGAAGTGCCGCCGACCACGATGGCCAGGTGGTAGGGCGGACAGGCCGCCGTGCCCAGGATACGCAGCTTCTCGTCGACGAATTCGAGGAACCGTCCCGGGTTCAGCAGCGCCCGCGTTTCCTGGAAGAGCAGGCTCTTGTTGGCCGAACCGCCGCCCTTGGTCATAATCATCAGCTTGTACTCGTCGCCCTGGTCCGCGTAGAGCTCGATCTGGGCGGGCAGGTTGGTCCGCGTGTTGGACTCCTTGAACATGTCCAGCGGCGCGAGCTGGCTGTAGCGCAGGTTGGTCTTCAGGAAGGCGTTCATCGCGCCCCGCGACAGGGCGGCCTCGTCATCCCCCTCGGTCCAGACGCGGTTCCCCTTCTTGCCCATGACGATGATCGTCCCCGTGTCCTGGCACATGGGCAGGATGCCGCCGGCGGAGATGTTGGCGTTCTTCAGCATCTCCATGGCGACGAAACGGTCGTTGTCGGACGCTTCCGGATCGTCGAGGATCTTGCGCAACTGGGCCAGGTGGCCGGGCCTGAGCAGGTGGGCGCTGTCCCGGATGGACTGGTCGGCGAGCAGGGTCAGTCCGGCCGTGTCGACCTTGAGGATTTCACGCCCCTCGAAAGTACTCGTGGACACGAAATCCGTGGTCAGATGGCGGTAGGGGGTGTCATCCTCGCCAACGGGCAGGAGTTCGTGATAGACAAAATCGTTCAATAGCCGCGGTCTCTCCCGGGGTTACACGAAGCTCACGTCGACGGTTTCGAAACAGGTACGTTGCGCGTCGCACTCCGTGGGTCCCACGACCTTGTCGTCGGGACCGATGCCCGACACGGAACGGACGCACCAGAAGGCGCGTCCCGGAGACTCCTCGGTCAGCGTCTTCTCGTTCTTTTCCGCGGTATAGAACGATTTCGTTCTCAGGTACCGGCAAACGGGTTGTGCCATGATGGACTCCTTTGAGGCGCCGGGTTGCTTACGACGCCAGGGCCAGAACGGCCTGTTTTACGAGGTTCTTCGCGATTTCGACTTTGTAGCCGTTGTTCGGCATGGGCGCGGCGTCCTCCACCGCGGCTTCTGCGGCGCTTTCAGCCCGGGCCTCGGTGATGCGGCGGCCCCGGAGGTACCGCTCGGCCTCGATGGCTCGCCACGGAACCGGCGCCACCCCGCCGAATACGAGGCTGGCCCGCTCGCAGGTCCCGTTCACCATGGTCATCTGGGCGGCCAGGCTGACCAGGGCGAAATCGATGGATTCCCGCTCGCGCACCTTGATGTACATACCTCTGCTGTTCGCCTCCGGCTTCGGTATCGACATTTCGGTCACGATCTCGTTGGGGCGAAGGATGTTCTCCCTCCGGATGTTCATTTCGGGCAGCGTGAAGAAATCGTCCATGACGACCTCTCTCTCACCCCGTGGACCGTGGATCTTCACCGACGCGTCGAGGGCCATCAGGGCCGGGGCCGCGTCGGATGGATGAACGATATAACTCGGCCCGGAGCCGAAGATCGCGTGATAGGTATTGACGCCGCCCACCGCGTAGCACCGCGCGCCGCCCTTCTTGAGACAGGGGAAGTCCTCGCTGCGGTAATACCAGCAACGCGGACGCTGCAGGATGTTCCCGGCAAGCGTGGCCATGTTGCGGATCTGGGGCGAAGCGATGACGGAAACCGCCTGGTGGAGTACCGGATAGTCCTGCGAAACAGCACCGTCGTTTAACACGTCCGTCAGCGTCGTCAGCGCGCCGATACGCAGCCCGGCATCATCCTGCCGGATGTAGTCCAGCCCTTCGATGGACTTGAGGTTGACTACGCGTCTGGGAACGGCGGCGAAGTCCTTCATTTCTCCGAGCAGGTCCGTCCCGCCCGCCATGACCACCGCGTCGTCCCAACTACGGCCCAGTAGAGAGGGCACCTGCTCTATCGACGTCGCGTTGACGTAGGAAAAGTTCTGCATGGGTCAGCCCTCCTTCACTGCGGCCAGCGCACTGAGCACTTTGTCGGGTGTAAACGGCATATCCCGTATGCGGGCGCCGCAGGCGTTGTAGATCGCATTGGCGATGGCGCCGGGAGTCGGGATCGTCGCGGGTTCGCCGATGCCGATGACGCCTCGTTCCGGTTCGTCGTACCTGAGTATCTCGATATCGGGTATGTCCGTGGAGCCCATGAGCCGGTAGTCTTCCAGGTTGGCGTTGACCATGTAGCCCGTCGCCGGATCCATGATGCGGTTCTCGTACATCCCGTATCCGATACCCATCAGGACGCCGCCGTTTACCTGGCTCGCCCACGTGAGCGGGTTGAGGATCAGGCCGCTGTTGTGCACGGCCACGACCCGGTCGACCTTCACCAGGCCGGTTTCGGTGTCGACGCTGACTTCGACGAAGTGCACGCCGGGCACGCCGCTGTCCGAGTAACCGGGCAGCCACTGACCGTGGAAGAAGATAGGCTCGTCCCCGAGCTGGGCCGTCGCCTGCTGCCACGTCATGCTTTTGGATGGATCGCTGCCCACGTACACCTTGCCGTCCGAGGCCACGAGTTCGCCGGGTTCCACGCCGAACCTGGGCGCGATTTTCTTGAACAACTCCAGTTTCGCCAGCATCGTCGTACCCTTGATGGCGGGGGAGACCGACGCGGCCGTGGTGCTTCCGCCGCTTCCGCCCGAATAGGGGTAGTTCGTGTCGCCGATACCGACCGTGATGTCCTCGGTCTTCAGTCCGAACTCTTCCGCCGCGACCATGTGGACCAGGGTGAGCGTCCCGGTACCGATATCCTGCGTACCGCACTTCACCTCGACGCTTCCATCCGGATTGATGGTGCACTCGGCCTGGGTCCTTCCGCCGCCGCCGCCCCACCTGGCCGATCCCACGCCCATGCCGGTCTTGATCCGGCCGGTCCCGGTGTTTGGCGTGGCGCTCCGGCGGGTCTTCCATCCTATGTGCTCCGCCCCCATGGCCACCATGTTGCGGCGCGCCTCGTTCGGATCGTTCATCTGCCGGATGTCGATCGGGTCCATGTCCAGCGCCTCGGCCATTTCGTCCATCATGGATTCCATAGCGAAGGCCGCCTGGGGATGGCCCGGCGCGCGCTGGGCGGCCATCGGCCCGGCGTTTGTGAACACGCTCGTCTGTTCGATGCGGTAGTTGGGGATCTCGTACAGGTACGGCGCCCCCGGGATATTGGCGCTGCCGGCGACACCCGGGGTTCCGTAGTTGGACCGCTCGTAGGCGACCAGCTTGCCGTCCTTCGTCGCCCCCAGCTTCACGTGCTGTACGGCGGAGGGCCGGTTTCCGGTGGCCAGGTGCTCTTCCTTGCGCGTGAGCATCAGTTTCACGGGCGCACCGGCTTTCCGGGCGAGCAAGGCACAGATCACGCCCTCCTTGCGGGCACCGAACTTGGCGCCAAACCCGCCGCCCATGAATTCGGTGATCACGCGGACGTTCGTTTCAGGGATGCCGAAATGGCCGGCCAGTTCCCCGCGCACGCTGAATACGCCCTGCGTGGAGGCCCAGACCGTCAGCTTGTCGCCTTCCCATTGACACACGTTGCCGTGGGTTTCCAGTGCGATGTGGGATTGTACCTGGCAGCGGTAGGTGCCTTCGAGCGTCACGTCGGCCGCGGCGAAACCGGCGGCGATGTCACCTTGCTCGCCTACCCTGGGCTCGCCCACATTGGCCCGGTCGCCGTGCACCTGGGCCGCGGCCGGGTCACGCGCCGCGTCCTCGTCCACGACGAAGGGCAGCACCTCGTAATCCACGTCGATGGCGTGGAGCGCGTCTTCCGCGACCTCCGGCGTCGTCGCCGCCACGGCCGCGATTTCCTGTCCGGCGAAGCGGCACTCCCGCGAGAATACGGCGGGATCGTCGCCGGGTAGCACCACCGCCACCACGCCGGGCAGGGCCATCGCCCGCGTGGCGTCGATGCGGTTGATGCGGGCACGGGGATGGGCCGACCGGAGGATGCGTCCATAGAGCAGGCCGGGCAACTTGATATCTGCGGTGTACTTGGCCCGTCCGGTGACCTTGTCGACCGCGTCTACACGAACGTGGGGCTTGTTGATATAGGTATTCTTCGATACGTCTCCCCAACCGCCCTCGCCGGTATCGGGCACTTCAATTTCTATTTCCCTGGGTTCACCGTCTTCCTGGATGGTGATCTTGACCTTCTTCATCTTCTGCTGCATGGCCTCACCCTCCCTTCCGCATCTGTTCCGCGGCGCTCATCACGGCCTCGAACACGTGGGGGTAGGTGCCGCAGCGACAGATGTTCCCGGACAATCCTTCCCTGACTTCATCCGGGGTGGGGCTGTCGTTGGCGTCCAGCAGCGCCTTGGAGGACATCAGGAAACCCGGTGTGCAGAATCCGCACATCAGGGCGTCCTTCTCGATGAACGCTTCCTGGAGGGGATGCAGATTGTCGCCGTCGGCCAGCCCTTCGACCGTTTCGATTTTCCGTCCCTGGGCGTCCATGGCCAGCGTCATGCAGCTGAAGACGAGCTTGCCGTCCATCTGCACCGTACAGGCACCGCATTCGCCCCGGTCGCAGACGACCTTGGGACCGGTGATTTCCAGCCTGTCCCGCAACGCGTCCGCCAGGGTCGTGCGCGCTTCCACCTCGACGTTGTGCGTCTGTCCGTTCACGTCGAGGGTAACCGGCGCCGACATGACACCCTCGGCTTCCTGGGCGGCTGCCGTCTCCGCTCCTGAAACCAGGACGGCCGGCGCCACGGCCGCCGTGACCGCACCGGCGCCCGCGCCTTTGAGAAAACCGCGCCGGGTGAACCGGGTTCCGCCCTTTTCCTGCGCGGCAGACGGTTCTTCAGGCGCGGCTTTTTGTTTTCGGTCAGCCATAGGGCCTCCTTTATGCATACTGCAATCACGCTAACTGACGAATGCTATCCGACAGATTCAGGTTGGCAAGTTATCGCGAATGTAGAAAATCGCAGCGTACGGTTTTCTGAATCGCAGCGCACGGTTTACAGTGGCAAGACAGGATGGGAACCACCTACTGAATATGGAAGTGGATCCGTCCGCCGTCAAGACCTTTCAATTCGGCCGTATAGTAAGATTATACAAAGAAAGCATGCGATGTCATCAAAGGAAGATCCATCGGCGTTTTCCCTTGCAGAAACCGCTCATATGCCTTTAGATTCAAGGGTGAAATGACGGTGACGAGGTTTCAGGATGGTGCTCGCCCGAAGTAGCGAGCGGCGGCCGGTCAGGTTAACGGGATGATGCTCGAAAACGACTCACCCGGAAGGCTTTGAATCGGTTGAAATATAGCTGGAGAACAGGAATGAAGCGTTACGCATTTGCTGCCGTGGCCGGCGCCGCTGTAGGTGCGCTCGTAGGTGCGGAATTCTACCTCCGCCGCCAGGATCACGCGTACAACAGGGACCGCTGGTTCCACGAAGAATACGATGGGGCCCATCCCTATATCGTGTTTCACAACCGGAGCGGCTGGGAACTGATGCCGGGATACAGCGTGGCCGGCATCCGGATCAACGACTACGGATTCAGGGGGAGTGATTTCCCCCGGCGGAAGGACTCCGATGTCGTCCGCATCATGTGTCTGGGCGACTCCTGTACCTTCGGCGCGCCGGGAGACGATTCACCCTATCCCTATCAGCTCGAACGGCAGCTGGAGCAGATGGACCTTGCGCGCGAGCACCAGGTGATCAACGCGGGCGTAGACGACCATGCCTCCATCAACGCCCAGCTGCGCCTTCCCCGGCTTCTGGCCTTCGATCCCGACATCCTGATCGTCTATATAGGCTGGAACGACATGTGGCTGGGGAACCCAAAGCATTATCCGGACATGCGCAGGAAGACCCAGTCGTACTGGCACTACGGGAACGGAGGCGATACGGGGCTTAGGCTGCTGGACGAGGCCAAGGAGATCCTGGATCTGAATACTCCGCCGCCCATCGGCTCCTTCGATCTCGAGGACTTTCTGCCCGAGAACTTCGAGTACAATATGCGCCGGCTCATCCGGACGGCGAAGAACGGCCGGGTCCGCGTCGTCCTGACCACTCTGCCGACGCTCATCCCCCGCGATGGCGTCGAATTGTCCCTGCAAAGCCAGGACAAGCTGAGGTATCCGTCGTTCCTGGCCCGGGGAGACGTCGACCGGCTTACGCAGCTCTACGATGTCTACGATGCCTCGATCCGCCGGCTGGCCATGGACGAGGATACGGATCTCATCGACCTCAACGCCGCTTTCGCCGGGATGGACGGTGAGCGCGAACGGTATTTCTCCGATACCTGGCATCCCACCATCGAAGGCAGCGAGATCATCGCGCGGGCGCTGGCGCAAGGTCTGCGGGACCGCGACATCGTAGGATAGTCCAGACCCGTTGAGACGCTTACTGAAATACACGGTGTTTCCCACGCCTCTCGGTCCCATGTACGCGGCGGCCAGCGACGCGGGCGTGTGCCGCATCACCTATGACGTCACGGCGGAGGCCTTCGAGACGGACATGCTGAACTGTTTCGAAGCGGACGTGGCCTTCGTCCCGGATGACGACTTGCTTTCTTCGGTCGAAGACCAGGTCACGCGGTATTTCGCCAGCGAACTGAAGGTCTTCGACCTGCCCCTGGATTTCCTGCGGGGCACGCCCTTTTACCGGCAGGTCTGGCGCGCGCAGCAGGCTATTCCATACGGAGAATGTCGTTCCTACAAGTGGGTGGCGGAGCGTTCGCGCAGGCCCAGGGCCGCCCGGGCGGTGGGACAGGCCAACCGCAATAACGACATCAGCCTCCTGGTCCCGTGCCACCGCGTGATCGCCAGCGGCGGGCGCCTGGGCGGCTACGGCGGCCAGCCCGATATCAAGGCGTTTCTGCTCGATCACGAAGGCGCGGATTACATCCGATGATTGCCGACCACCCGGTTGCCGCCCACAGTACCACCGTCCGATGATTGCCGTCCATGCCGCTTGATATTCCCAACAGAGTATATTTCGCTTACGCCTTCCAGTGTCACTACCGCGGGCAGGCGCCCCGGATCAACGGCGTCCTGGACGACTGGGGCCCTGAATACCTGGTACCCGACCTGGGTTTCCTGGAGAACCGGCCAAAAGCCGCGGATGTCTATATGGCCTGGAACGAAGAGGGTCTGTATTTCGCCGTGGACGTAAGGAAGCGAAAACCGGTCCGTTCCTACTACGGACGGCACTGGACCGGGGACAGTTTCCAGGTCTGGCTGGACACGCGGGACGTGAAGACCGCGCGGCGGGCCGGGCGGTACTGCCACCAGTTCAACTGCCTGCCCACCGGCGGCGGCGACAACGGGGCCCGGGCCGTGGTCAAGCCCACGCAGGTCGACCGCGCCCGCGAAAAGTGGAACATGCCGGAACCGGAAGCCCTCCCCATCGCTTCCCTGATAACCGACCGCGGTTACACGCTGGAGGTCTGCCTGCCCACGGAAGCGCTCAGCGGGTACGACCCGGAAGAATTCCCGCGGCTGGGGTTCACTTACTTCCTCAACAATTCGGAATACCCCGCCCAGTGGTGGAGCGCCGGGCGCGACCTGCGCGTCCACGTCGATCCCAGCACCTGGGGCACGGCGGTTTTAAGGCGGTAGTCGGGCGGTTGAAGTGCTTGGGAAAACTGGTTGCCAGTGGTTCACATATTCGTTAACTTAGGACATGAGAACCATTCGTTTTTACCGAACGTCATCCGGGCATTGTCCCGTTGTACGTTTTCTGGATTCCCTGGATTCAAAACCAGCGGCTAAAGTCACCTGGGTTCTAAGATTGATCGAAGAGTTGAATCCCGTCCCAGCACGCTATTTTCGCAAACTGATCGATTCGGATGACATCTGGGAAGTACGTGTAGATATCGCACGTGATACGATTCGCCTTCTTTCATTCTTTGATGGTAAGAATATCGTTGTACTAGTTCACGCATTCGCAAAGAA
This sequence comes from Candidatus Latescibacterota bacterium, assembly GCA_022821935.1. Taxonomy (GTDB): domain Bacteria; phylum JAAXHH01; class JAAXHH01; order JAAXHH01; family JAAXHH01; genus JAAXHH01. Next base: position 1,797 of record JAJECR010000278.1, on the reverse strand, counting down.
GACACAGAAGACACCGAGGTCTGACATCAGTTTGGCAGAAAAACGAAAACAGGACTACTTCAAGAGGAAAATCCGATGAGCGATTTAAGCGAGTACTTGGAATATCGCAAGGGTAAAGATTCTGGATTTGCCAGGAACTACGAAGAAGGATATCAGGAGTTTAAGATTGGTGTGCTACTCCGACAGGCGAGAGAAGATGCAGGCCTTACACAGGAAGAAGTGGCACGGAAGTTGAAAACCAGGAAGTCAGCCATTTCGAGAATAGAAAATCATGCGGAAGACATCCGGTTATCTACTCTTGGCAAATACGCCAAAGCGATTGGTAAGAAGTTGCAGTTAACGGTGGGATAATTCACTTGCAGACAGTTTGCTTTATACGCAGCAACCCGTACTTACACTGGCAACATCCACAGGTTCATAGTCCAGATTGGGCGCCAGCCATCTTTCTACGGAATCGACGGTCATCCGCTTGCGTAGGGCGTAGTCCTCCACCTGGTCCCTGCCGATTTTACCTACGTTGAAATACCGCGCTTCGGGGTGCCCGAAGTAGAAGCCGGCGACGGACGGCGGCGGGTCCATAGCGTAGCTTTCCGTCAGCGTGACTCCGGTCCGGTTCTCGGCCTGAAGCAGGTCGAAGAGCCGGCGCTTCTCCGTATGATCGGGACAGGCCGGGTAACCAGGCGCCGGCCGGATACCCCGGTATTTCTCCCGGATCAGGTCTTCGCCGTCCAGGTTTTCTTCCCGGCCGTAACCCCAGGCGCGCCGCGCACGCTGATGGGTTTGTTCAGCAAAAGCCTCGGCCAGTCGGTCGGCAAGCGCCTTGACCATGATGGCACGGTAGTCGTCGTGGTCGGTCTCGTACCGCCTCACTAGTTCGTCGAGACCGATGCCGGCGGTGACCGCGAAGGCGCCGATGTAGTCCTCCGTGCCTTCAGGACCCACGAAATCGGAGAGGGCCAGGCAGGGTCCGTCCGCAGAACGCGGCCGTTGCTGGCGCAGCATGTGGAACGTTGCGAGCGCCTCCGACCGGCCGGCATCTTCGAAGAGCACGATATCGTTTCCGTTGGAGTGCGCGGGAAAGAACCCCCACACGGCCCGGGCCCGAAGTGACCGCCGATCTACGATTTCCTCAAGCAGGTCCCGCGCGTCTTCGAAGAGTTTCCGCGCCTCGCTGCCGACTTGTTCGTCCTCCAGGATGGCCGGATAGCGCCCACGCAACTCCCACGCGCTAAAGAAGGGCGTCCAGTCGATATAGGGGGCGAGATCTTCCAGAGGGAAGTCTTCATCGACGCGAACTCCGGTGAACCCGGGTACCGCAATGGTATCTTCCGACCATTCGAGTGTAGGCCCGCGTTTGCATGCCTCGGCGAATGGCACAAGGGACATGCGCGGCGTGCGGCGCTCGTAGGTGTCCCGAATCTGCTGATAGTCCTCACGCACACGCCGGGCGTAGTCGGGCCGCAGGTCCGCGCTGATCAGGTTCCCGGCCACCTCCACCGCCCTTGAAGCGTCCGTCACGTGCACGGTCGGCCCGTGATAGAAGGGTTCGATCTTGATCGCCGTGTGCCTTCGGCTCGTCGTGGCGCCGCCGAGAAGCAGGGGCAGTTCGAAACCGTTGCGCTCGATCTCGCGGGCGACGTGGATCATCTCGTGGAGCGACGGGGTGATCAGCCCGCTCAACCCGATGAGGTCGACGCCTTCGTCCTTCGCAGTCTGGATGATTTTCTCCGCGGGTACCATAACGCCCAGGTCGATGATGCGGTAGTTGTTGCACCCAAGCACCACGCCCACGATGTT
>JAJECR010000263.1 GCA_022821935.1 Candidatus Latescibacterota bacterium | reverse complement strand
CTTGATCGTTGCCGGATCGCCGCCGCCCTTGTAAATGCGGATCCGGTCCCTGGTCGGACCGCCCAGCAGCTTGTACACCGGCACGCCCAGAGCCTTGCCCGACAGGTCCCACAGCGCCTGCTCCACCCCGCTGAGCGCACTGGTCAGGATCGGGCCACCCCGGTAGAAGGCGTGGCGGTACATGGCCTGCCAGTGATGGACCACCCGGGTCGGATCCTTGCCGATCAGGTAGGGTTCCAGCTCCGCCACGGCCTGCGCGCAGGTCTTCGCCCGGCCCTCCAGGATGGGCTCGCCGAGTCCGACGAGGCCCTCGTCGGTGTGCATCTTGAGAAAGAGCCAGCGGGGCTTGACCAGGAAGGTTTCCAGCTTGGTGATTTTCATGTGAATGGTCTCTCCGGGTTGATTTCTCGCGTTACCGCGCCCCGCACGCCTGCAGGCACGCCTGCATGTGGCCTCGGGTCTCCGCGGCGATCACACAGCACTGCTCCAGCGAATACTCCCGTGCCCCGATGACCTCGAGGTTGACCGGCCCGTCGTAGCCGCCCTCATGCAGCGCGCCGATATACCCCACAAGGTCGATATCGCCTCGTCCGTTGGCCTGGTCCTCCGGCGCACCGGGACCGGCCTGACGGCCCTTGCAGTCACGGATGTGGACGTGCCGAACGCGTGGTAACACGGCCTTGATGGCGTCCACGGGATTCTCGTCCGCACGGTGGATGTGAGAGGGATCCATGTCGATCCCAAAGGCGGACGATGAAATGGCCTCCATGGCCCGCAGTGTCGTCGGTGTATTGTCGATGCTGGCGCCCACGTGGGCCTTCACGCACAGCACGACCCCGTATTGTTCCGCCCTGTCCACCAGCTTGCCCAGGGACTCTATGGACGCCTGGAGGCTCTCTTCGTCACCGGACGTGCCGCCGGGTCCGCAGTTGATGATGGGAATGCCTGTTTCGGCCGCGGCCTGGAAAGCGGACTCCATGATTTCCTCATCCTGCGATGGCTGCTCCATGGCGAGCAGTTCCAGGCCGTACTCCCGCGCTAGGCGCTTTATTTCCGGGGCGATGGTCCGCCAGTCCGACAGGACCAGATGCTCGCTCATGCCGCTGATCGCCGACACTTCGATGCCGTCATATCCGGCCATGGCCAGGTACTTGAAGGCCGTTTCCATGTCGTATCCACCAAATAGAACCGAGTTGGCGCCAAGCTTCATGGTCTCTCCTTAGTCGTCAGTAAACCCGTTTGTTCCGAAATTTACAGGTCGGTTTCTTACGTTAAACAACGCTCACATCAGTCAATACTGTACCGTCACCACGGATTCCGTATCCCAAGATTCGATGGCGGCCTCGATAATCAACTGGGCCCGCAAGGCGTCTTCGGCCTTGGCGTCGATTTCTTCCGGCGCCGCGCCTTCGAGGTTCTGTTCGACCCAGCGGGTGATCCGCGACTCGAAAGTCTCGGAAAATCCCAACATGCCGCCAAGGTACTGATAGGTCTCCACTTCCCTGGAATGACGGGGGTAGAATTCCAGCTGTTCGCAGGCTTCCCGTATGACGAACCGGGCGTCCGAACCCACGACCTCGCAGGTCTCCAGGCCATAGCTTCCCCCGGCGTCGTAACTCCCCGTCAGGTGTCCCACGACACCGTTTTCGAACAGCATGTTGACCTGTACGTTGGACCAGATCTTCCGTCCCCGGCCCTTCTTGAAGAAGGCCTGTACCTTCTCCACGTCACCGCAGAAATAGCGCATCACGTCGATGGAATGGGGATGGAGCGCCCGTATGTGGAAATGGGGCGAGCTTTCGTTGGGGTTGTTGATCCACATCGTCATGTTGATGATGTTCAGCTCGCCCAGCCGGCCGGCCTCGACCCACTCCTTCGCCCGCAGTGCGGCCGGTGTGAAGCGGTGGTTGAGGTTGATCCCGTAGCGAAGGCCCCGTTCCCGCGCCAGCGCGACCATCTCCCTGGCCTTCGGGATTTCATTGGATATGGGCTTCTCGCCCAGCACGGGGATGCCACCGCCCAGCAGTTCCATCGTCGGTTCGTAATGGTCCCCGCCGTTCTCCACGCCGGCCGTGCAGACGCTCGCCGCGTCCACCTTCAGCCCGCTGTTCAGCAGGTCGCCGACGCTGTAGAACGCCTGACACCCGTATGTCTGCGCCGCCTGGTCGGCCTTGTCCTTCAGCGCGTCGCAAACAGCCACAATCGTGCACGCTTCATGTGCCTGGTAGTTCCGGGCATGGTTGTTGCCGATGCCCCCCATCCCAACCACCGCGATATTCAGACCCATCTTTAAATGCTCCTTTGCGTGTTCTTCGTCTTTCGTATTACGCACGTTAAACCGTGCTTTATCAGTTACTTGCGCAGAAAATTCAATCAGGTATTTCACCTGGTTCCGCCTTCAGAACCGCGCGGTACGGAGTCCGCTTACCTGCTGCGCGCCTGCAGACTGGCGGCCTGGTTGGGGTCGCCGATGTGCATCGTGTCGTAGGCCTGCTGCGAGGACTTGAAGGCGCCTACCCCCTCGTGACCGTGCCAGTCCCCCTGGGTGAGCATGGGATTGCGCTTTCCGGTCTCCTTTACCCGCGTACGAATCCAGGTATTCATCCGCCGCTTGAGCAGGTTTACCACATCCGGGAGCTCGTCGGCCAGGTTTTTGTTCTCGTCGGGATCCTCCACCAGGTTGTACAACTCGACCGGTGGCTTGAAATGGAAATCCGGTTCCAGGGCGACCATCAGCTTCCACTGCGGCGTACGCCAGCCATGTTTGCGCATCCAGGTGCACTCGGTGATGTAGAACTCGCTGTCGAAGGAAGAAACCGTGCCGTCGACCAGCGACATCAGGCTGTCGCCGTCGAAGTCGATCCCGGATTCGATCCCAGCCAGGTCCATGATCGTGGGGACGAGGTCCTTGTGCTGGTTGTACCCGGTGACGCGGCGGCCCGCGGGGATCCTGCCCGGATACCGGATGATGAGCGGGACGTGGAGCGTCACGTCGTAGAGACCGTGGTGGTCGAACCAACATTCGTGGTCGTAGAGCGTCTCGCCATGGTCCCCGTTGAGGATCACGATCGTTTCGTCCATGATGCCATGGGCCTCGAGGGCGTTGAAGATCGTCTGGATGCAGGCGTCCATGTACGCCACGGCGCCGTCGTACTGGGCGATCACGTAGTCCTTGTCGGTTATGCCGGGCGGCATCCACGAGGCGAAGAAGTCACAAAACGGCTTGAACGCCATGACAGGATCCATGGACCTGTTCTTTGGGTCGCACTCGTTGCCGTGATAGAACATGCGTTCGTAGGGTTCCGGCGGCAGGTACGGCGCGTGGGGGTCCATGTGGCGGAGAAACAAGAAGAAAGGGCCGCGCCGTTTCGCGAGCCGGTCCAGTTCCGGGATCGCCACGTTATTTAGTTCCTGCGCCTTGGGACTGCGCCCCTCGTTCCAGCTTCCCCAGCTCGGATACTCGATGTACTTGTCGAAACCCCGGGACGACGGGTTCCCAGTGAACCCCACACACGAGGTCGCGTATCCGTGTTTCCGCAGGATCTCGGGCAGCGTCTGCACGTCCTCTCGAAGTCCGCCCTTGTGCCGCAACGCCACGACCTGGGTGCCGAAGGCATCCAGCCCGGTCAGCATGGACGCGTAGGCGCTGGTCGTAGGTATATGGGCGCTGTACGTCTTCTCGAACAGTGCGCTGCCCTCGGCGAACCGGTCGATATGGGGCGTCGTCTGGCGATGATAGCCGTAACAGCTCATGTGATCGGCCAGAAGGGAATCCACGCCCAAAAATACGATATTCGGATGCTTCTTCCTTCGCCGGCGCGTTTTAGCCATGGTCTGATCCTCGCTGTGAATGTAACCAATTCAGGTATGCGTCGTATTCAGATTTACGTATCAAATGGTGGTGATAGGGTAAGTCGGCGTGGCAGGAAATGCACAAGGCCTGGAGGTTATTGCTGATGTTATTGCTCTTGTTGCCGTCTTTATGGTGAACGTGCAGGTATTCTCGTTTATCATATAGTGAAACATGACATTTTTCACATCGCCAATTTATACTCTCCTTATACCGACGGGAGAGAACATCCCAATTAACCGCGTATTCGTTAATCGGTGCGGTAACATTCGTGTGAGTTGGTACAACTTTGATTTGTGAAGGATTCT
>JAJECR010000048.1 GCA_022821935.1 Candidatus Latescibacterota bacterium | reverse complement strand
CCAGGGCGCTTCCGGGATGATCCCGCAGGACAAGGCCGGCGTTTTCGATCGCGAGTTCGTAGGAGGCGACGGCCTGGGGGTGTATGCTGCCATCGGGCGTCTGCTGGTTGAGCCGTATACGCTCCCCTTCCTTAAACGCCTTCTTGGCGTTGTAAAAGGTATTGTAATACGCGCAACCGAAAAACACGCACGCGGCAGCGAATAGGATCAACGAGGTTTTGCGCATCTCAATCACCGAACTTGTACCCGACTCCCCGCACGGTCGTGATGATATGCACACCGTGGCGCTCGATCTTCATCCGCAGCCGCCTCACGTGCACGTCCACGGTTCTCGTACCGCTGAAATAATCGTATCCCCAGACAGCGGTCAGCAGCTCATCCCGCGTGAAAACCCGTCCCCTGTGCCGGGCCAGGTGTTTGAGCAGCTCGTATTCCTTGAGCGTCAGGTCGATCGCCTTGCCCCGGATCGTAACTTCGTAGTTGCCCAGGTTGATCAGCAGGTCGCCCCAGACGATCATATCCTGAATCTGCACGCTGTGGCGGCGCCAGAGGACGTTCTTGATGCGCAGGTCGAACTCGCGGATATTGTATGGCGCGCAGATGAAATCGTCGATCCCCCGGGTGACGTCGAGATCGCCGATGGCGTCGCATCCGGTGAGGACGATGACCGCGGGGGCCTGCCGGAACTGCCTCGACTGCAATTCACTCATCAGAAAGGGGAGATCCGACCCGGGCCGGTCCGTATGAATGAGCAGGACGTCCGATTCGGGAATACGGGCGTGGAGCTCTTCAACGACGGTGTAATGCAGTTCCGTTAAAGGATACCCCGCCCCGCTCAGCCACCCGATCAGCGGCGCGACGGGTTCCTGCCGGGCAATGAGCATTGTTATTCGAGGAAGTCCGTTGCCGCTAAGTCTGACGGTCATGGGTTCTCACTACAGGCCCACGATGGAAGAAGCAACCGGCTGCGGAAACGGACTATCCCTCGAATTGCGTCAAAACGGAAGGTCGTCGTCGGACCCGGGATCGGGCGAGGAAGGCGGCGCTTCCGGCGTTCTGCTGCCTGGTCCTCCGGACGCGTCCGATGCAACCTCGTTCTGCTGGCGGGCACTCAGCATCTGCATCTCGTTCGCCACGATCTCGGTCGTATATCGTTTCATCCCGCTCTGATCCTCCCAGGAACGGGTTTGCAGCCGTCCTTCAACATACACCGGGGCGCCTTTCTTGAGGTACTGGCCGCAGATCTCCGCCAGTTTCGAAAAGGCCACGATCCGGTGCCATTCCGTTTCCTCGCGCCGTTCTCCGTCCTGTGTGTTCCACTGGCGCGTGGTGGCCATGCGGAAATTCACCACGGCCCGGCCGGAAGGCGTGTACCTCATTTCGGGATCCGCGCCGAGATTACCGATCAGAAGGACTTTGTTTAGACTGGCCATCGGGGATGCTCCTTATATGAAAAATGATGAATGAGTATAGCGCGGTACGTACGGCAAGTCAAGCGAATTTCCCTGTAAACACGGACTGTCGCGCAGGATAAAACAGCTTGCTTCTCACCGGAGCCGCGCGGTATATTCATTCAGTCGAGGGACCCTGGAAAACATCGAAACTATCGTCGACGGAACTCGACATCGGACTCGCCTGAACGCCCTGCCCCGGTCCGTCATCCGCCGGATTGCCCATGACCCTCCCGGTTCATCTCTACCGATACGTTTTCAAGGCGCACGTCGGACCCTTTCTGTTTTCCTTCGTGATCATCACGTTCATCCTCGTGATGGACATCATCTTTCAGATCGCCGACCTCATCATCGGGAAGAACCTCGACCTGTTTATAGTGCTCGAGGTGTTCTTTCTCAACCTGGCCTGGATCGTCGCCGTTTCGATCCCCATGTCCGTCCTGGTCGCCACGCTCATGGCCTTCGGCCGGCTCTCGGCCGACAACGAGGTCACCGCGTTCAAGGCGGGTGGCGTCAGCTTCTTCCAGATGGTCTCGCCAGTCCTGGTATCGGGAATCCTCCTGGGAACCGGCCACCTGTACTTCATGGACGTCATTCTGCCCGAGGCCAATTACCGGGCGCGGTCACTCATGAACGATATCCACCGGGCGCGCCCCACCCTGCTTTTCACCGAAGGCATCTTCATGAAGGACATACCGGGATACAGCATATTGATCGACCGGGTAAATCCGAGGAACAACGAGATCTACAGTGTCACCATCTACGAGACGGCGAACATGCGCTACCCGCGTCTCATGACGGCAAAGTCCGGTGAATTCAACGTCAACGAGACGGGCAGCCGGATCGACCTTATGCTCTACGACGGGGAGCTGCTCCAACAGGACGAATCTTCGGGGCGTTATTTTAAAGAGGTCTTCGAGCGGCAGCGGTTTGCGATCCACACCGAACCAAGCGGCGTGCAGCGGTCGGAGGCGGGTACCCGGGGCGACCGCGAGCTGAATATCGAAATGATGCGTGACCGGATCGATGACTGGCAACGGGAGATCGACGATGTATCGATGCATCTCGAACCCGGTCCGATCCCGTCGGAGGCGAAGGCAGATTCCATAGAGGCGGCCAGGGCCAGGGCGGAGCGGACCATCTCGTTGCGGCAGCGGCAGAAGAACAGCTACGTCGTGGAAATACACAAGAAATATGCCATTTCAGCGGCGTGTTTCGTCTTCGTGCTGATCGGCGCGCCGCTGGGGGTACGCCTCCGCCGCGGCAGCATAGGCGTGAGCGTCGGCGTCAGCCTGTGTTTCTTCCTGCTTTACTGGGCTTGCCTGCTCGGCGGTGAAGAACTGGCGGACCGCGGCCTTTTCGATCCGGTCTGGGCGATGTGGGCGGCGAATATCGTCATAGGCGTACCCGGTGTCTTCCTGGTCTGGTTTACCGGAAGGGACCGCATCTGACCGGTATGCGTCCTGCTCACCAAAGGAACGCTGTTTCATGTCCCTGATCACCCGGTACGTGCTCCGCCTGTTCGTGACCGCTATCGCCGTCAGTCTGGTCGCCTTCGTGAGCATCTTCTTCGTCGTCGATCTCATCGAGCAGCTGGACCGTTTCCTTGACCGCAACGTGGCGCCGGTATACATCGCGCTCTATTACGTCTATTACCTGCCCTATATATTCGTACTCACGATCCCGGTCAGTCTGCTGCTCGCCAGCCTCTATACCTTCGGCCAACTGACCCGGCTGGGCGAGTTGACGGCCATGAAAGCGTCGGGGCTGAGTCTGTACCGGCTGCTGCGGCCCCTTCTTCTCGTGAGCGCGGTGGTATGCGCAGGGCTGTTCTGGGCCGGTGAATGGCTTGTGCCCCATACGAGTATGAAAAGGGCGGAAATCAAATCGGAACACGTGGACATGCAGGGAGGCGAAGGGCTGCATGTCCGGCGCGAAGTGTATTTCAGGGGAGAGGGCGGACGCCAGATCTATATGCGCGTATTCGACGGACGCAGCGCGAAAGGCACGGGAATATGCGTCACCGAGTTCAGCGGCGGCTCCGTGTCCAGCGTGCTCACCGCGGATAGCGCCGAATGGAATGATGGGCAATGGCTGCTTTCCAACGGGGTTGAACGACGGTTTCAGATTGGAGGCGGCCTCACCGAGTTCATCTCCTTCGCCGCGTTGGAACCCGATGGATGGTCGGAAACGCCGGAGGATTTCCTGCGAGGGCAAAAACGTCCCGAAGAGATGAGCTACGGCGAACTTGCCCAGTTGATAGAAAACGTGCGGCGCGGCGGCGGAGACGTGCAGGGCTACCTGGTGGACCTCAACCTGAAAATCGCCTTCCCCTCCGCGGGCCTGATCATCGTGCTCCTTGGCGGCGCGCTGGCCTCCCACCTGAGACGGGGCGGCGTGGCGGTTGGATTCGCCCTGAGCATAGGGATCTGCTTCGTCTACTGGGGGGTGTTGCGCTTTGCGCAGGCCTTCGGACACGCCGGCATACTGCCGCCCATGGAGGCGGCATGGGGCGCCAACGCCCTCTTCGGATTACTGGCCCTGGTCCTGCTGGTCAGGGCGCCGAAATGAGACCGGGGTCGCGCCGGAAGCGATCACGGGTCAGCCCTGTTCGAATCAGGCGTGGTTCCGGAGTTCCTCCGCCTTGTCGCAGTGCTCCCAGGTGAAGCCCGCCTCGTTCCGGCCGAAGTGGCCGTAAGACGCCGTGGGGCCGTAGATCGGCCGGCGCAGGTCGAGGCTCTCGATGATGCCCTGGGGCGTCAGGTCGAAGTGCTTGCGGATGAGGCGCGTAATCTCCAGGTCTTCGACGGTGCCGGTGCCGAAGGTATTGACGTTGACCGAAACGGGCTCTGCCACGCCGATGACGTAGGCGAGCTGGATCTCGCATTTCCCGGCAAGCCCCGCGGCTACGACGTTCTTGGCCACGTAGCGCGCGGCGTAGGAAGCCGACCGGTCGACCTTGGTCGGGTCCTTGCCCGAATACGCCCCGCCGCCGTGCCGGCAATATCCGCCGTAGGTGTCCACGATGATCTTCCGGCCCGTCAGGCCGGCGTCCCCCTGCGGCCCGCCGGTGACAAAACGGCCGGTCGCGTTGACGTGGTACTTGATCCGGCCAGGATCGATCAGCTCCGCCGGCAGCGCGGGGGCGATCACCTCGTTTACGATGTCCTCCCTGATCCGTTCGTTGTCAACTTCCGGGTCGTGCTGGGCGGCGATCACCACCGTGTCGATCCGCTGTGGACGACCATCCACGTATTCCACCGTGACCTGCGATTTACCGTCCGGCCGCAGGTAAGGCGCGACACCGTTCTTCCGGATCGACGCGAGGTTCCTGGTCAGCCGGTGGGCCAGGGTGATGGGCAGGGGCATCATCTCCGGGGTCTCGTCGGTCGCGTAGCCGAACATCATGCCCTGGTCGCCCGCGCCCTGCCGGTCCACGCCCATGGCGATGTCGTCCGACTGCTGGTCGAGAGATACGACCACGCCGCAGGACTCCCAGTCCAGCCCGAAACCGGCGTCGGTATAGCCAATGGACTTGACGGTCTCGCGCGCCACGCGCTGCACGTCGACGTGGCCTTCTGTCGTGATTTCGCCGCCAACGACCACCAGGCCCGTGGTAACGAAGGTTTCGCAGGCCACACGGGAATAGGGGTCCTGTTCGATGACGGCGTCCAGCACCGCGTCGGAAATCTGGTCGGCGACCTTGTCGGGATGGCCTTCGGTAACGGATTCGGAAGTGAAAAGGTAACCAGGTGTCATGCGTCATGCTCCTAACGAACTATCTGCGGATCGGGAACGGTCTACTGGAATACGATCTGTTGGAATTTGAATTCAGACGAAAACCTCGCATAGCGCGCCGGCCGGCTTCCGTTCCACCCTGTCGGCCAGAACGGCGCGCGGCGTCACGATGGATCTCCTGAGGTCGCAGTTTTCGATCCGGGATCCTGCTCCGATGGTGGCGTCCCGGACGATGGTGCGTGCGACGGAGGCCCGGGACGAGATGGCGACATGGGGACCGACAACGGATCGGACGACCCGGGCGTCGGACGCGATGTCCACGGGCGGAATGATCACGCTGCCGGGGATGCTGAGGGGCCCGCCATGCAGGTCGAGGAGCCGCCTGTTGGCCTCCAGCAGCCGGTCCGGCGTGCCGCAGTCATACCAGTCGTCCACCTCGAAGGGCGCCAGGTGCCCGCCCTGGTCCACCATCCACTGCAGCGCGTCCGTAAGCTGATACTCGCCGCGGGTCTTCCTGCCGGACCGCACGAGACTTTGCAGCCCCGCCATAAGTGGTTCGGTCCGGGAGAAATAGTAGATCCCTGCGATGGCGAGATCCGAAATGGGACGATCGGGTTTCTCCACCAGCCGCGTGATCCGGCCGGACGCGACTTCCACCAGTCCGTACCGGCTCAGGTCGCCCGAAACCCGCTGAACTCCGATTGCGTTGCCCGGCGGTTCCTTGCCCAGGAAGGAGTAATCCGACAAATAGATGACATCGCCCAGCACGATCAGTACAGGCCCGTCGTCCACGAGGGTCCGGCACTGGTACACGGCGTGGCCGATTCCGAGGGGCTCCCGTTGCACGACGTACCGGGCATCGAGGTCATCCCGTTGGTCGACGAAGCCGCGGATGGCGTCTCCCGAGGGGGAGATGACCAGCACGACCTCGCGAATGCCCAGGCCGGCGACCTGGTCGAGGATGTATTCGAGTACCGGCTTTCCCGCGACGGGGACCATGGCCTTGGGGGTCTCGAGCGTGATGGGGCGCAATCGGCTGCCGCTGCCGGCGACGGGAATAATGGCTTTCATGGAACTCCCTTGCGCGTGTGCGCCCTCTCCCGGCGGCTTGCGCCGGGTCCGAAAATAACGGTTTTGTAAGAAACAGCGGCGCAGGGTCGTGCGCAACAGAAATCATGAACGCCGTTATCCGTCCCAATCAGGCCGTCCAGGCCGTCCATCCAGCCCAGGCCGTCCGTCCCGTCCAGACCGTCCAGGTAATTCACGGTAGCGGACTGAGGTCCCGACCTAGAAGATCGTGGCGAGCCAGGCGCCCAGCGCTTCCATTCTGCCGGTCAGGAGAGAGATCCGCGCCATGACGGTGTACCCGAAGGCGGCGCCGAAGGTCACCATCAGCACCCAGATCCCCACGCGGGACACGTGACCCAGCGCCCCCTTGTGCTCCACGGAGAAGAAGAAGTACACCAGCCCGCAGATCACGCCCAGGACGAGCACGATATGGGAGAAGCTGGCGCCCCAGAGCAGGTTGCCCGACTGGTCGAGGACCACGAGGGGAATCATGGTGCTCTGGACCTGGATGATGAAGTCCGAATCAAGGAAGCGGGGCAGGTTGAATCCCGCCGAGCCACCGACGATGAAGGCCAGTGCCCAGCGGCTGAGCCAGGCCCAGCGGTCGACGAGGCGGGTGAGCAGCAGCAGGCCGAAGACGGCGGGGATGATGTAGTAGTAGTCCGGCGACCGGCCCACGGCGCCGGGCACGACCCCCGACATGAGCGACGGGAACAGTTTGCCCAGCAGGTTCGGCACCAGGTGGTCCCAGAAGCCGATCGCCATCAGGTACGCGGCGGACACGCCGACGAAAAGGTGCTCGGCGAACTTGTAGAAGGGGTTGTCCCGGTACAGGAAGCTGAGGATCATCAGCGTCAGGGCCGCGTCGATCCAGAGCTGCAGTGTAACGTCCATACGCGATTCCTCTAGCTCCTGCGTTCCGCCTGGCCCGCCTGGCCCGCTTGGTCCGACCGGCCCGTCCGGCTCGACCGGCCGAGGAAATAGGCCAGGTTACCCAGCAGGACCAGCAGGACGATCAGCACGTGGGTCACTACCTGGGGTCCCATGCGCATGGTGGCCTCCATGGTGGCGTTCCGGTAGGCCGGATACCGGTCCACGAGGGCGGACTCGTACTCGGACGCCCCCTTGAGGCCGCCCATGAGGCCGATCAGTTGCTGGGGATAGTAGGGATAAAGCTCCGGCGCAACCACGGCCGTACCTCCGCCCATGACGGGGATACCCGCGATGTCTCCCGCGAACTGGATCCACTCCTTCAATCCCGGATCTCCCGCGGTCAGGCTGAGGATGATTGCGTAGTCCACCATCTCGTCGACGTCCGAGGTGATGGGCAGGTCGTCGAGCGGCGTGCCCTCCGCGTCGGCGTTGACCAGGGTCCTGAAGTTGACGACCATCGTGTTGATCGCGCCGCCCAGGCCGGCCTTGTACCCCAGGTTAACGAAGTCCCTGCCGTAGGCCTTCCCCGGAAACTCCACGGGCAGCAGATTGTCCGTGATCTTCTTGATCTGTCCCACCCCTTCAGGGAACAGGGTGAAGAAGGAAACCTCGTGGTCCCGGGTCATCGCGTGGCGCACGAGGGCCTTCGCCATGGGGTCCAGTTCGGGCGCCGTGTCCGGACCGTAATCAAAGGAAAGGAAGACCCGTGAGCCCGCCGGCAGCCGCTCCACCGTGTCGAAGATCGACTGGACGATCGGCGTGGGACTGTCCTGGAAGCGGGGCTTCAGGAGCAGGGGGATGCAGACGGCCGCCCCGATGAGCAGGAAGATGATCCGCCGGTCGATACGCAGGATGGAATCGGGAATCCGCATGCTCACTCTCCCCGGCCCAGGTAGTTGCGTTCGATCCCCAGGATGATGCGCAGCGAAGTCGCGATGACGCCCAGGGCAATGCCGATCATGATGGCCCGCTGGCCGGCCGTATTGGGCCAGGCCATGATCCAGTTGGCCAGGTTAGGCAGTTCGAGGAATGCAAGGCTTTCGGGCATCCAGGCTGTCAGCCAGGCGCCCACGGGGGTCCTGCCCAGCAGGATGACCATGGCGGCCGACAGAAGGATCGTGGCTTCTTTCGTGCGCGCCCTGAAGGCCCGGTAGGACGCCGAGGCGACAAAGAAGGCCAGCAGGGAGAACATGGTCGCCGAAAGCGGGTTGTATACCCCGTCGAAGATAAAACGCAGCCAGGAGCCTCCGGCCAGGATCTCCCCGCCCATCCCGGCCGGGTTGCCCACCTTGAACAGCCCGATCACCAGCGTAATGGCGAAACCGGCCAGGGTCACCATGCTGTAGGGCCAGTCTGTAGTCCGGTTCGACACGCGTTTCAGATGGATCTTGAGCAGGCTGCCGCCACCCAGGATGAAGGCGAAGACCGTGATGATGGCGAAATAATCGGAGAAACTCTCGTAAAGCGTGTTGAAAGGCCCGCGCGTCACGAAATACCCCGTGACCAGGACCACGCCGATGATGAAGGTGATGATAAGAGGTATGCGACGGCGCATGGGATCTACCTGAAGAGCCAGAGCACGATTTCCGAAACTTCGCGGACGGTTTGGCTTCCGGTGATGGATTCCAGTGTGGCCAGCGCGCTGCCGGCCAGGATGAACACGATGGCGATGCCCTTGCCGGCGTCCTGGCCCTTAAGGCTGCCCAGCATGCGCGGCTCCTTGGACAGGTACGCGCTGGCGGCAAACAGTTCCTCGCCAATCAACGTATAGTCGCAGGCCGCCACGAAGAATGGCAGTTGGGGAGGTCTCGCCGTTCCCGCGATCTGTAT
>JAJECR010000242.1 GCA_022821935.1 Candidatus Latescibacterota bacterium | reverse complement strand
ATACAAGGAGGTGTACACCATTCTCGACGGCGTGAAGGGGCATGGCCATTACGTCGGCACCTACATGGCGTGGGGGTCCAACAGCAACGGATGGTGGGGCGAGGGTGAGATCAAGTTTTACATCGACGGGGACGACGAATTTCCGACGATCTGCGGGACGGGTGTCGAGGACTACTTCTGCGGTTCGTACAATTTCGATATCGACGGCCAGTACGTGGAATACACTACCCCCTACGCAGGCATGCCCCAGGTCATCCGGCCCGACGGCATGTACAAGTCCCAGCAGCGGTTCGGCATGTACCGGTGGCACGTGTCGGATCCCGTGCGGTTCGAGGAAGACCTCAGAGTAACGATCCAGGCGCTGGGCTGGCGGCAGCTGCTCGGTTTTGCCGAAGGCGGGCCCTACCAGGCGCTCCAGGACGATGTTGCTTCGGTGGCCTTCTGGTACCAGACCCTGCCGAGTGAACCCTTCCCGGCGCTGCCGGAAAGGGACCGACTGGAAGTCATCTGAGATATCGTTGCGCGGCCGGTCAAAGCGAATACGGGGCCGCGGGAATAGCGTTAAACGCGGCTGAAGGGCATGCGCACCGGGCCGCGGGAGCAAAATGGAACCGCAACAGCTTCAGTCGGTCCGCAGCCGGATCACAAACACCCTTTTCGTAACGCAGGCCCTCTTCGGCGCCACGCAGGTCGCGGCCTTTACCGTGGTACCCATCCTGTCGGCGCAACTGGCCGACAGCGAGCGCATGACGGGCGTGCCCATGACCATCGCTTTCCTCGCCCGTTCGATCAGCGCCTTCCCTTTCGGCTGGATCATGGACCGCCTGGGCCGCAGGGCCGGGCTTACGGCCGGCTATCTGTCGTCTCTGATCGCCGCGGCGACGAGTTTCTTGAGCGTGGCCGTCCATTCCTTCGTCGGGTTCTGCATCGCGTCGTTTTTCGCCGGCATGGCGCGCAGTTCCAGCGAGCAGGCGCGATTCATCGGCGCCGAAATCTATCCCGAGTCCGAACGGGCGCGCATCATCGGAAGAATCGTTTCCGCCGGTACGATCAGTGCCATCGGCGGCGCGATGATGGTGGCGCCGGCGGGGATCTGGATCGCGCAGTACGGCTATCCGCCCATGTCGGGCCCCTTCGTCGTCGGCGTGGGTCTGAGCCTGGCGGCGATTCTGCTTACCGTCTTTCTCGTTCGCCCCGACCCGCTGGACCTCGCCCGGCGGATCAAACCTTCCACCGAATCGGAAATCGACGAAACGACCACGCGTCCCGTGCGGGAAATCCTCCGTAACGTGCATGTCCGGTACGGGATCGCGGCCATGGTCATCGGCCAGTTCGTCATGACGCTGCTCATGGTTATCACGCCCCTTCACATGAGCCACCACGACCATGGCACGTGGCTGATTTCCTGGGTCATCATGGCCCACGCCATCGGCATGTTCGGGGTTTCCGGCATCACGGGGCGGCTTATCATGCGGTGGGGTCAGCATGCCATCGTAAAGTGGGGCGTGCTCATCCTCGCCGTATCCTGCGTGATCGCGCCCATATCGCCCCGGTTCATTCCGCTTACGATCGCCCTCTTCCTCCTGGGCCTTGGATGGAACTTCTGCTTCATCGCCGGTTCGTCCCTGCTGTCCAACGCGCTCGCTCCCCTGGAACGGGGCCGCGTCCAGGGCGTTAACGAGATGTACATCGCGCTGGCGGCGAGTTCCGCCAGCCTGGTCACGGGATTCCTCTTCGAACTGGGCGGGATGTTGCTGCTGGCGGTGATAGGGACGGCATTCTCCGCCGGCCTGGGGTTCTGCAGTCTGCTATATTCGCGGAAAACAGGGCGGGAAATCCAGGCGGAAGCGGCCGGTTGATCATCTGGCCGGTCTGCTACGGGGATTCCGGCTGAACCGGCGCGGGGATCTCGTCCACGGTGGCGCATCCCAGGTTGGCCATGTTCACTTCGAGGTCGGCCTTCAGGATCTCGAAGGCATGATCGCCTCCGGTTTTACCGAAAGCCCCCACGCCGTACATGAACGCGCGGCCGAGCATGACGAAATCAGCGCCGAGCGAGAGGGCTCGTATGATGTCCAGGCCCGTGCGCACGCCGCTGTCGAACAGGATGCGGGCGCGTCCGTCGACCTGGCGGACGATGGGGGGCAGCGCATCGATGGCGGCGAGCGTGCCGTCAAACTGGCGGGCGCCATGGTTCGAGACCTGGATGCCGTCCATGCCCACCTCGACCGCCTTCTCCGCGTCATCGGGATGCATGATGCCCTTGACGATCACCGGTCCGTCCCAGACATTTCGAACTTCGCTGATGTATTGCCAGTCGAGGGTACCGCCCAGTTCCTGGCCCACGTAGCTCGCCACCTCTCCCATCTGCTTCGAATCCGCGTACTTTTCAATGGCCCTGAGCCTGGGCAGTCCGGCGATCAGGGTCTCGATGGTCCAGGTGGGATGTTTCAGCGCTTCATAGACGAACCGGGCAGTGATCCGGGGCGGAGTTTCGAGCCCGGCCCGGCTGGTCCGTTCCCTGCGGCTGCCCACTGGCACGTCCGCGGTCACCACCAGCGTATGGAACCCCGCATCCATCGCGCGCTTCAGCAGATCGTCCCGTATTTCCGGACGCCTGGGCGGATAGAGCTGAAACCAGCCCATGTCGCCCACGATGGGGCCGACCGACTCGGGCGATTGCGTGGCCACCGTGCTCAGGCAGTACGGAAAGCGGTATTTCGCGGCCGTGGCGGCCAGGATGAACTCGGCACGGGGCCACATGAGCCCGGTCAGCCCCACCGGGGACATGCCGAAGGGCACGCTGTAGGTACGGCCGAAGAGCGTTTTGGTCAGATCGGTTTTCAGATTGCCCTTCATGAACACCGGGGCGAGGGTGACTTCCGCCATGCGCTCCAGGTTCCTAGCCACCGCCCGTTCGTCTCCCGTGCCGCAGTCGAGATATTCCCAGGCGATATGGGGCAATCTTTTGCGCGTCAGTCTTCGCAGATCGCTTACGGCAGGGTACCGCTGCAGCCGCCGCTTGAATCGCTTTTCCGTCATGCGTTCCGTTCCGATCCGGCAGGAAATGATAGGTTGATTTAAGCCATGGCAATTCGTAATTTGCTACGGTTCTCGCGCCCGCATCCCGGCGCCGTTCGTACCCCAAGATAAACGTAGGCAATAAAAAGGCAAGGCGATCAGAATGGACAAGAATCCGCTACTCAACTGGGACGATCTTCCCCCCTTCGACCGGATCGAGACCCATCACATCGAACCCGGCATCCGCGCCATACTCGAGACCTGCGAACAGGCGGTGGCTCGCCTCGAGGAGACAGCGCCGCGCACCTGGCATGCGCTCATGGACCCGCTCGAAAGAATCGAAGACGACCTGAGCCGCACCTGGGGCATCGTGTCCCACCTGCACGGAGTGAAGAACTCACCCGAACTGCGCGAAGTCTACGATCCCTTGCTCGCGGAAGTGGTCAAGTTCAGCAACCGACTCGGCCAGAGCAAGCCCCTGTACCAGGCCTATTGCGCATTGCGGGACAGCGAGGAAGCGCGGGGTTTCGATCCTGCCCAGCAGAGGATCCTGGAATCGGCCATTCGCGAAGCAGAATTGAACGGCGTGGGACTGGATGACGACGACCGCGACCGGTACAATGAGATCAGCCAGCGCCTGGCCGAACTGAGCACGAAGTTCTCCAACAACGTCCTCGACGCGACCAAGGCCTTCAAGGTTACGCTGACGAAGCAAGAAGAAGTCGACGGTCTTCCCGATACGCTCCTCGAACTGGCCGCCGACACGGCCAGGCAGGAGGGACACGGGCAGGCCGATGCCAAGGAGGGTCCCTGGGTCCTCACGCTGGACTATCCGAGTTTCATGCCGTTCATGCAGCACAGCAAGCGCCGCGACCTGCGGGAGAAGATGTACCGCGCCTTCATTTCAAAGGCGTCTGACGGCCAGTGGGACAATTCCGACATAGCCAGGGAAATCATATCCCTCCGGATCCAAAAATCCAAACTGCTCGGATTCGATACCTTCTCGGAATTGAGCCTGAGCCGGAAGATGGCGGCAGACGCCGCGTCTGTTCGTGAACTGCTCAATGAACTGCGCAGGGCGGGCCGTGGTGCAGCCGAGCAGGACATGGAGGCGCTGAAGGCGCTGGCCGAACTGGATAGCGAAGACGAACTGAAGCACTGGGACGTCCCTTACTGGTCGGAACGGCTTCGAGAGTCACGTTACGATCTGAAGGACGAAGAACTGCGGCCCTATTTTCCGCTTCCGCGCGTTTTGAGTGGACTGTTCGAACTCACGGAACGCCTATTCGAGGTGCGCCTGGAAGAGGCGACCGGCGAAGGGCCGGTATGGCACGAGGACGTTCAGTATTTTCGGGTACTCAACGACCGGGACGAACCCATGGCGGCCTTCTACCTGGATCCCTACAGCCGTCCGGCGGAGAAGCAGGGCGGTGCGTGGATGGATACGCTCGTGGGCCGGAGCGCGGTCATGGCTTCCTCCGGACAGGCCGCCCGGCTGCCCGTGGCCTACATGATCTGCAACCAGGGCAAGCCCGTCGGCGGCAAGCCTTCCCTCATGACATTCCGGGAGGTGGAGACCCTGTTTCACGAGTTCGGCCATGCCCTCCAGCATATGCTGACCACTATAGATTACGGCATGGCGTCCGGCATATCCAACGTGGAATGGGACGCGGTGGAGATCGCCAGCCAGTTCATGGAAAACTGGTGTTACGACCGGGGTACGCTCACGGGCCTGGCCCGGCACTACGAGAACGGCGAACCGCTACCCGATGAAATCATCGACCGCCTGCTCGGCGCCAGGACTTTCCGGGAGGGCAGCAACACGCTCAGGCAGGTGAACTTCGGCCTGCTCGACATGGAACTGCACGAGCATTTCGATCCGGAGGGAACGGATACGATCCTGGACGTTCAACGCCGGATCGACGCGGAGACGCTGATCCTGCCGTCGCTGGAAGAAGACCGGTTCTTCTGTTCGTTTTCCCATATTTTCGCGGGCGGATACGCCGCGGGATACTACAGTTACAAGTGGTCGGAAGTGCTCAGCGCGGACGCCTTTTCCGCCTTTGAAGAAGCGGGGCTGGAAAACGACGGGGAGATACGCCGCCTGGGCAGGCGGTTTCGCGATACCATCCTCGCCCTCGGCGGCAGCCGGCATCCCATGGATGTCTTCAAGGATTTCCGCGGAAGGGAACCGACCACGGACGCGTTGCTTCGGCAGGGCGGACTGGTGGAAGCGGGCGTGAAGGCCGGTTCGGAAGCAGGTTCGGGGTCGTCCCGGTCTTGACCGGCGGATTTTCACCATGAAAGACTCCGTTCGCATCGGCATGATCGGCGCCGGGCACATCGCCTGGTCCCACGCGGAGGCGTGGCGGAAGGAAGCGACGCTTGCCGCCGTGGCCAGCCGGCGAATCGAGAGCGCCCGAATCCTGGCGGAACGGTATGATATTCCCCACGTTTGCCGGGACTTTGGCGAGTTGCTGAATCGCGGGGACATCGACGCCGTCGGTATCACTACGCCTCACCACCTGCACCACCCGATCGCTTTGGCGGCAATGGAGGCCGGGAAGTCGGTCTTCTGCGAGAAGCCCCTCGCGCTGAACGGGTTACAGGCCCGGGAGATGTGGTCGACGGCCCAGCGATGCGAGGTTAAGACAGGCGTGCAATCGGGTATGCGCCTGTTCCCGGCCCTGCGGCTTCTGTCCCGACTGCTGCGCGAGGGCAAGGCCGGACAGATCCACACCTTCGACGCCCACTGGTCCTTCGACTGGGCCAGACAGCCCGATTTCCCGCTTACCTGGCGGTTCCTGCGGGCCGAGGCGGGTTCCGGCGCCCTGGGCGACCTCGGGGTATACATGATCGACGCCGCCAGGTGGCTGGTCGGTGAGATCGCGGAGGTGAACGCGGAGCTGGCCGTGTACATAGCGCAGCGTCCCCTGTTGACCTCGGGAGGACACTTCGGCGAACTGCGCCGGTTGCACCGGGAAGGAGAGCTGGATATACCATGTGAAACAGGGAAAGTGGAAAACGACGACGTCTGCCAGATGCTGTTACGGTTTGAAAACGGGGCCCGCGGGTCGATCCGGGCGAGCAGGCTGCACCAGGAACATTCCATACGGGTAGATTGCGAGCGAACGTCCTATTTATGGCAGATGTCAGGGGACAGGCGCCTCATGGAAAGGTCCTCGGAGGCGGAATACACGCCTGTCCAGGATCCTGAACCGCCAGGCGATGACACCATCGTCACGACTTTTCTCAACAACATCCGGCTGGATGAAGACGAGGCGCCCACCTTCCGGGAAGGACTGGCCGCCCAGCTCGTGATCGAAGCGGCGGTCAAGTCCAACGAAACGGGTGGGTGGGTCGATGTCGCATGCTGAAGGGTAGAGCGAGTGGTTTGAATCTTGCGCGGGAAAGAGCGCATATGCCCTCCGGCACGGAAGAAATACTTAATAAGCGCACGCTTTCTTCCTCGCACCGGAGGCTTGGCGAACTGCTACAACCCGGAATGCGCGTATTGGACGTTGGCTGCGGAACCGGGGCGATCACAAAGGGAATGTTCGAAGTAACCGATCCCGGCATTGCCGTGGGTATCGACATTGACGTCAATCTGATCCGTCAGGCCGTCAGCGCAAGCCCTCATGGTCCGGTTTTCGTAGTGGCTGATCTATACAGGATTCCGTTCGACCGGATGTTTGACCTGGTGAACGCGGCCAGGGTGATCCAGTGGCTTTCCGATCCCGGCAGGGCGATCGAATGCTGCTCAGGCTCCGTTGCGCCGGGTGGCAAGGTCCTTGTGTTGGACTACAATCATGAGAAGATCGCATGGGATCCCCGGCCACCCTCGAGCATGATGTTGTTTTACGAAGCGTTTCTGGCCTGGCGGGCTGACGCCGGTATGGACAATGCGATTGCCGACCATCTCGCCTAT
>JAJECR010000245.1 GCA_022821935.1 Candidatus Latescibacterota bacterium | reverse complement strand
CGCAGTTGACGGCCATGATGAATGGCCGCATCTGGGTCGAAAGCGAGGTGGATCGGGGCAGCACGTTTCACTTTACCGTCGAAATGCCAAAACAACCCGGCGCGGTCAAAAAGACGGTCGTCGATGCCGAACCGCTGTCCGGCCTGCGGGTGCTCGTGGTCGACGATCACCCTACAAACCGGCGGTTCCTCGTCGATATGCTGACGGAATGGTCCATGAAACCGTGGGAAGCGGGTACTGGCGTGGAAGCCCTCGCCGCGCTCTCCGGCGATGACGGCGAAGCCATCCAACTGGTCCTGCTGGACGAAACCATGTCCGAAATGGAAGACTACGGGCTCGCACGGGAAATCAACCAGTGCGTCGATGGAAGGAACCTCGGCCTCGTCCTGATGGTTTCCGCCGGACAAAAGGCAGACCCGGATTACGGCAAGTCATTCGGCATCACCTGCACGGTCAGCAAGCCGATCAAGCAGTCCGACCTGCTGAACGCCATCATGGAAACGGTGGCCGGCGCGTGCGGTCCCGCGTTGGAAGAGGGCCCCAACGGTACGGCTGAGGGGATCCTGCCCCGTCGTATTCTCCTGGCCGAGGATGGGGCGGTGAATCAGCGCGTCGCGGTGCTCATGCTGGAATCCAGGGGGCACGAGGTCACCGTGGCGAATAACGGCAGGGAAGCCGTCGACCGGTTTGGATCGGCCGCCTTCGACCTGATCCTCATGGACGTGCAGATGCCTGAAATGGACGGTCTGGAGGCGACCCGGACGATACGCGGCATGGAAAACGCCGATGCCCGCATACCCATCATCGCGATGACGGCTCACGCCATGCGCGGCGACCGGGAAAAGTGCCTGGAGGCCGGCATGGACGACTATCTGTCCAAGCCCATCCAGGCCCAGATATTGTACGCGGCGGTGGAAGGCGTGCCGGCGGTCCCGCGGGAGGCCGCACCGCCTGACTCGGCCGCGCCTGCCGTGCCGGACACCTCGGAAGCGCGTCGCGCAACCCAATCGGTGTCGAAGGATGCCCGTTGGTCCGCGCAGGACGGGCCGAAGACTCCACCCTCCGCTCCTCCGGCGGCTCCCGGGGAGACCGCGGCGGTCGACTGGGAAAAGGCCGTCGCGCAAATCGGCGGTGATGAGCGCGTGATATCGGAACTGGCCGAACTCTTCCTGGTGGAATGCCCGGGGCTCGAGACCGGCATACGCGAGGCGATCGATGCCGGGAACGCCGCCGACCTGAGGCGGCATGCCCATACTTTGAAGGGATCAGCCGGGGTATTCATGGCCAGGGCCACCGTGGCCGCCGCCCAGCGACTGGAACAGATGGGCAGGGACGGGGATTTAACGGAGGCGGAGGAGGCCTGGCCGACGCTGGCAACCGAACTGGACCAGTTGACACGGGGCCTCGCGGAACGCGTTGCCGAGGCGAAACGGAAGGCCGGAAATCCGTAGCATGCTACAGGAACTGACTGAAAAACTCGTTTCGATTGACTCGACGAACCCCTCGCTGTCCTCGACCGGTGCGGGCGAGGAGGAAATCGCCGCCTTCGTCGCGGACTGGTGTCGGGATCGTTCCCTCGACGTTTGGATCGTCGATGCGGAAGGACGTCCGAACGTGGTCGCCGTCGCACGAGGCTCGGGAGGCGGACGCTCCCTCATCCTGAATGGTCACCTGGATACGGTCGGTGTCGACGGAATGACCGAACCGTTCCGCCCGAGGGTCGAAGATGGAAGAATGTACGGCCGCGGCACGATAGACATGAAAGCGTCTGTCGCCGCCATGATGGTGACGCTGGAAAGAGCGCGAAGCATGCCGTTGAGCGGGGACGTCATCATGATGGCAGTCGCCGACGAAGAGGCCTACAGCATAGGCACTACGGCCGTTCTGGACAGCGGCGTGACGGCCGACGCCGCCATCGTCACCGAACCCACAAACGGGAACGTCGTGGTCGCGCACAAGGGTTTCGTCTGGGCGGATGTCATCTCGCAGGGCCGCACCGCTCATGGCTCCCGGCCGGCCGAGGGAATCGATGCCATCGCGAAGATGGGAGCGTTCCTTCAAGGACTCGAGAACCTTCAGGCTGAACTGGAAAAACGTACTGGCGATCCGCTGCTCGGCCCGGGATCGGTTCATGCTTCGGTGATCCGTGGCGGGCGTGAAATGTCAAGCTATCCCGCCACGTGTCACCTGGGCGTGGAGCGGCGCACGGTTCCGGGCGAGACAGCCCGGGGTGTTATTGCGGAATTGGAAGAAATCGCCGAACGATGCCGCCGGGTGGACCCGAGCTTTCGGGCCACGATCGATCTGACATTCGAGCGGCGTCCGTTTTCCATCGATGCGGATCATGCGTTCGTTCAGTTGGTCAAGGGAGTCGCCGCGCGAACATCCGGTCGCGAGCCCCGTGTTTATGGAGAAGCTGGATGGATGGACGCTGCACTTCTGAGCGAGCGCTCGATCCCGACGGTTATCTACGGGCCGACGGGAGGCGATCCTCATGGGGACGGCGAATGGGTGGACGTTGCATCGATCGAGATTTGCGCCGATGTCCTCGCGAATGTGGCTAAGGCGTACTGCGCGTGACCAGGCGTCGGGCGGTTGGCTAATCGGCGTCACGCCCTCTTCCCGTGGCGCTCCAGGTACGTGTTCTCGGCCTCTATCGTGCCGATAAGGAGGATCTCGCTTTCGCTGGGCAGTTTCATCGACGGCGGGGGACTCACGATGCTTTCTTTACCGGTAAAGACGGCCGCGATGTAGCAGCCCGTCTCCGCGTATATCTGGGATTCCGCGATGGTTTTGCCGGCCAGCTCCAGGGGTAGTCTGACGCGGAAGAAATTCAGTCCTTCCGTGATCATGACGATGTCGTTCCGCTTGAGCAGGTTCAGGATGATATTGGCGCCCATTGTAGCATAAGACATGACGAAGTCTGCCCCCGCCCGGTGCAGCGCCTCCACGTTCCGCTCCTCTTTCGCCCGCGTGATGATCTGTATATCCGGCCGCAGCTTGCGGCAGTAGATCGTGAGGTAGATGTTCATGTCGTCTTCATGGGACGTGATAATGACGGTGGGCGCATCCATCAGACCTGCCTTCTTCATGGTCTCGATATCCGCCGCATCCCCCAGTATGTAGTGTTTATGGTCCCGGATCCGTTCGGCCTGCTGCTCGATGATCCGGTAGTCCAGCCCGCTCTGTGCCAGGGTGCCTCCCGCGGACCGTCCCACGCGGCCGCCGCCGATGATG
This sequence comes from Candidatus Latescibacterota bacterium, assembly GCA_022821935.1. Classification (GTDB taxonomy): domain Bacteria; phylum JAAXHH01; class JAAXHH01; order JAAXHH01; family JAAXHH01; genus JAAXHH01. The sequence goes on along the minus strand of JAJECR010000245.1, from coordinate 1,886 downwards.
ACGATGGGCGGATCGGAGACGTTGTAGATGGCAAAGAGTTCATTGTAGGAGGTGATCTGGCTTTCCGTGCCCAGCAGCACCAGGATCATCCGTTCGGTCAGGGGCGTGTCGGGCGCGATCACGTGGAAACTGCCCCGTTCCCATACGCCGACCACCGTCACGCCGGTCAGTTCACGAAGACGCGTTTCACGCAGGGTCTTGCCGATGAGCGGGGTATCCACGATACTCGCGTCGGCGACCATCAGGTCTTCCACGTTTCCGAGGACATGGGACATGGAATCCACGCTCGAAGCGAGCCGGGCGAGGAGCTGCCCCATTTGCTGTCCCAGTTGGATCACGTGGGTACAGCCCGCCAGTTCGAGGATATCCACTGAATCCGGAGAATTCGCCGTGGCCAGGATGGGGACGGCCTGGTTGGTGTTCCGGATCGTGAAGGCGATGCTGGTATTCTGCGTATCCTTGCCGGTGGCCACGACGAGGGCCGCCTGGTCCACGTTCGCGTGCTGATAGGTCTCCGAGTTGTCCAAGTCGCCGTAAACGACGTTGAGCCCCCGGTCGTGGAGGCGCAGCGCTTCGTCCAGGTCGGGTATGATGAATACGTAGTCGTTCCCGTATTGCTTGAGCCTGGCGGCGAGGGAACTCGTCACTTCGTCATGATGGGTGATGACCACGTGTTCCTGGAAGTTCGAATCCAGCGACCGAGGCGCGCGCGCGATGGAATGGGCGCTTAGCCAGGGCCGGTAGATGAACTCGACGAAGGCCACGGGAAGCACGATGATCAGCGTAGTCAGTCCGGTCATGAGCACGCACATGGAAAAGAAACGGCCAAGATCGCTGGTAAACACGATGTCGCCGTACCCCAGCGTGGTCATCGTGGTCAGCGTCCAGTATAAGCCGGTAAACCAGGTGTAATCCCTTCCTTCCCAGGCCTGAAGCTCGTGAAAGATGACCGTGTAGACCAGCATCAGCAGCACGAGGAAAAAGAAAAATCGGTAGAAGAACTTCAAGTTCCCCGATCCGATCGTCGTGCGCAACACGTCCAGGTACTGTCTGATGAAGGTCCGCATGGTGAATCCCGTAGTTCCTCAATTGGTCCGGCCGCACTTTAGTCACACTTGGCCGCGTCGGACGCCGTATTTCGATTTACCAGTCTAAAACCATCCTCAAGCACTGTCAAGCCCGCACGGCAAGTCCTTACATGAAAGCCGCGGCCCGCGTGTTTCCTCCCGGGTGCGAACGGCAACAGGTCTCGCCCCTTGTTTTTCCCTTGCACCGGCGTCCCCTGTTCCTGTACCCTGCCGAATGTAGGTGCCGGTCCGGTCGCGAAACAGGCGGCCGGCGGCCTGCCCGTTGCCAATCCTCTATAGAATGGAAGCGTGGACCATGCAAAACGTCTTATCCTACCTCGAATCCCAGCGGCCCCGGGCCCTGGAGGGCCTGAAGGACTTCCTCCGCATTCCCAGCGTGAGCACCCATCCCCATCACCGCGATGACCTGCAGCGATGTGCCCGATTCGTCGCGGACGAACTGGAACGGATCGGCATGCACAACGTGGCGGTGAACCCCACGGCCGGCCATCCCATCGTGACGGCGGACTGGCTGGGCGCGCCCGGGAAACCCACCGTCCTCTTCTACGGGCACTACGACGTCCAGCCCGCGGAACCCTTCGAACTGTGGGAGAGCGATCCCTTCGATCCCGTGATCCGGGGCGACAACCTGTACGCCCGCGGATCGACGGACGACAAGGGGCAGGTATGGATTCACGTGAAGGCCCTGGAGGCCCACCTGCGGGAGAACGGCTGCCTTCCGGTGAACGTCCGCATGCTGATCGAAGGGGAGGAAGAGGTATCGAGCGAGAACCTGGAAGCCTACCTGGAAAGCCACAG
>JAJECR010000127.1 GCA_022821935.1 Candidatus Latescibacterota bacterium | reverse complement strand
AGGCCCGTCCGGGTTACCAGGACCGCTATCGCTGGTCGTGCTGAGAAAACAGTAGGCCTACCCACCCCAACTCCAGGACGGGATCCAACGGAGGCACACCACATGCGGTCCATTATGAGAAACAGGCGCAAAATCGATCTGAAAAGCACCGATGAATCAGCCTGCCCTCTCGCCGATCGCCCCGCATAGCCATATATCGTGTTTACATAATATAATACGTATTCTTGGCTTTTCGCGGAAAGCATCAAAAGTCATTGAAAAATCAGTAGTTACGGTAATCTGACAGTCCGCTGTATCCACCGAGCAACATCACCTCGATTTCCTGCCCCGCCTTCATGAATTCCTGGTCTTCATGACTGACGGCCAGTCCGTCGGCAATGGACATGGATCGCAGTATGCCCGAACCCTGCTCACCGGTACGAGAGGCGAAGAAGGTGTCGCCCTGCCTTTCAAGAGTCACGCGAATGAACTGTTTTCGTCCAAGAGACTTCGTGATGTCTTCCTGGAGCACCGCTTTGATGGTGGGGCGATAGAGGTGGGAGTATCCCTGCATCTTGAGCAGGGCCGGACGCATGAAGAGTTCGAAGGTCACCATGGAGGCCACCGGGTTGCCGGGCAGGCCGAATACGATGGTGTCGTCGATTGCGCCGAAAGCAAGGGGCCGACCCGGTGTCATGGAAACCTTCCAGAAGGCCATGGTCGATCCGACGGCCTCAAGGGCGGCCTTGACATAGTCGTATTCACCCACGGATACGCCGCCTGACGTTATGATCGCGTCCGCAACGAGTCCATCGCACAGGGCTCCTTCGAGGGCTTCCTGCGAATCGGGACAGATGCCCAGCCGCAGGGGTACGCCGCCGGCATCCGCCACCAGGGCGGTCAGGGTGTATCCATTACTGTCCACGATCTTGCCGTCTTCGAGGGGCTCGTCCACGTCGACGATTTCATCGCCGGTGGATAGTATGGCGACCCGCGGCCGGCGGTATACGGACACGTGGGAGCGATTGGTTGAGGCCAGCAGGCCGACCTCCGCCGGCCGGATCAGCATGCCGGCCGGGATAATGAGGTCGCCTTCGCGGAGGTCTTCTCCGGCCCTGCGGAGATCGGTTCCGGTTTCCACGGGCTGGAGTATGCGAACGCGGCGCTCGTCAACCCGCAGCGTGCGTTCGGCGCGGACGATGGTATCCGCGCCTTCGGGCACCGGCGCGCCCGTCATGATGTGTATCGCCTGCCCCTGGCCGACAGTCCGTTTCGCCACGTATCCGGCGGGCAGGTCTTCGACGATCTCCAGTTCCGCCGGCGAATCCGGCGTCGAGGATGCCGTGTCCGCGGCCCGGACCGCATAGCCGTCCATGGCCGAATTGTCCCAGGGCGGCTGGTTCCTTGTGGCGTGGACGTCTTCGGCCAGCACACGGCCCTGTGCCGACACGATATCGACTCGCTCCACACCAATCGGCCGGACCCGGCTCAGTATGGTGTCACGGGCTTCGACTACGGAGATCATCGCGGTCTCCTTGCGATCCGGCCTGGCCCGGCCTGTCCGGCTGGGCTCATCAGCAGCACCGAAACCTCGGTTCCACGTGAGACGGACGTCACGCCCGTTTCCACGATAACGAGCCCATTCGTCCCGGTCATGGAACTGAGCATCCCCGAGCCCTGGCCCGCGACGGTCGAGGCGTGAAACCGGCCGCCGGCACGGGTGACCCTGGCGCGGAGATAGTGTCGCCGGTCTCCCCCGGCCGACAGGTCGTTCTCGAGAATCGCCGGAACCGTAGGCAAATGCCAGTCTTGCGGACCATAGCCCATCAACTTGCGTATGGCGGGCCGCGCGAAGAGGAGGAAAGAGACCATGCACGACACGGGATTTCCGGGCAGGCCGAAGTAGGGTTTCCCCTGGAGCATTCCGTAGGCGAGGGGCTTGCCCGGTTTCATTTTCACCCGCCAGAACCTCATGTCCGCACCAAGGTCTTCCAGCACTTTTTTCACGTAATCGTAGTCGCCAACGGATACCCCGCCTGTAGACAGGATCACATCGGCGTTGACTGCCGACTTTATTGCGCCTGCGATCGCGGTTTCGCTGTCCCGGGCGATGCCCAGGTTGACCGGCCGCGCGGCGCATTCCCGCACGAGCGCGGCCAGGGAGTAGCTATTGCTGTTGACGATCTTTCCCGGTACGAGGGCCTCGTCGATCTCGACCACTTCATCGCCCGTCGACAGGATGGCCACGTCGGGGCGCCTCCGCACCGAGACCTGGGACCGCTGAAAGGCCGCGAGAAGACCGATCTCGCCGGGACCGATTACAGCACCGCCGAACAGCACGTTCTGGCCCTTTTTCACGTCTTCGCCCCGGTACCGGACGTTCTGACCCGATGCGACCGTCTTGAGGATCTCGACCCCGCCATCGCCCTGCCTGGTGTTCTCCACCATGACGACGGCGTCCGCGCCATCGGGAAGGATGGCGCCGGTCATGATGCGTGACGTGCTGCCGGGGCCCACGGTCTCGCCCGGTACGGTTCCGGCCGGAATCTCTTCGAGGACCTCGAGCCGCTGGGGGGATTCCGTGGAGGCGCCTGCCGTGTCCGCGGCCCGGACGGCATAGCCGTCTACGGAGGAATTGTCATGGGGCGGCACGTCGAACTTCGGCGCCACGTCTTCGGCGAGCACGAGGCCCTGGGCGTCGGGCAGCGGTACGCGTACCGATCCCGAGACGGAGACCGAGTCCAGCACGATCTCCTGTGCCTCCTCCACCGTGAGCATGCGATCTTCAGCCATGGTCAACCCCGTCTTTGCCGTTTCCCGATTATCGGACCGACTCCGCCATGAGTGCTTCTATGTCTTCGATCGACCGAGGGAGATCCTTTGACAGCACCCGGTGTCCATCCTCGGTCACCAGTACATCGTCTTCAATGCGTATCCCGATATTCCTGTACCGCTCGAATGCGGGCCGTACCGCCTCGATCAGCGCCTGGTTCGCGGGGGTGTCGTCCAGGTTCTCCAGCGTGTCCTGCCGGACGTAGATGCCCGGTTCCACCGTGATCACCATGCCCGGCCTGAAGGGCATGTCCCTTCCTCCGACGTCATGGACGTCCAGTCCAAGCCAGTGGCTTGTGCCGTGCATGTACCACATGCGGTACTGGTTTCCCGATGCATTCGTAATCAGACCCAGCTTCAGGAGTCCGTCCACGATCGCCTTCCGCGCCACTTCATGCACACTGCGCATGGTCATGCCGGGCCGGACGGCGGCGGTGGCCCGGGCATGGGCGTCGAGGACGATCTCATATACTTCACGCTGTGGTTCCGTGAAGACCCCGCCGACCGGGAATGTCCGGGTGATATCGGCCGTGTAGTTTCCCACGGCAGCGCCAATATCGGCCAGGACGAGTTCGCCTTGTGCTATTTCCCGGTTATTTTCCTCGTAGTGCAATGTGGTCGCGTTGGGTCCCGAGGCCACGATGGAAGGGAACCCCCAGTGGGCGCCGTGACCGCGATAGGTAGATAGAATGATGCCGTCGAGTACGGATTCGTTGAGCGGCTCCGCGGTCCCGGCCGCCTTGCCCATGATGGCGCGTTGCGCCAGGCAGGTAATGTCCACGGCGCGTTGCAGTTGCTTCAGTTCCCAGGGCGATTTGACGACGCGCAGGTTCCGGAAGAGGTGAGAGGCCAGCCGCACCTGGACCGCGGGAAACCGATCGGCCTCAGAGGCGAACCGGCGGGCCCGGGGATACCGGCTCCCGTACCTGGACCCGGTGTCGGCCAGGAGCCAGACCTGCACGGGAGTTCCGTTCCTGATGGATTCGCGTACGGCGCGGTAGTCTGCTTCGTCATCGGACGGACGTTTTGCGTAGGCGGATCCGCCGAGGACGGCCTCGACAAAGGCGTCGAATTCTTCATTCGGCCATACATGCTTGATTCCGGTCATCCGCCGGGCTTCCGCTACGCCAATCATGTGGCCGGTCCAGATTTCCCGTGCGGGATCGCGCCTGGGAAGAAAGAGGATTTCCCGCTGGCTCCGGTTGTCAGGCAGCAGCACGAGCGTGGCGCCGGGCTGGTTGATGCCGGTCAGATAGAAGAGGTTGCTTTCCTGGCGGTAGGGATAGTTCACGTCGTTGCTGAAGACCTTGGGCTCCGCCCCGAACAGGATCATGATCCCGCTGCCCATGTCCTCGAGGAGCTGTGCCCGCCGTGCCGCCAGTTCCTCCGCCGGCGCCGGCCCGGCGTCTTCCGTGATCGCCCCTGCCTCCGGGTAGGCGGCCGCCGGGAAAGGCGCCGTCATTCCACAAAGAGCCGTGATCCACAGCGCGCCTGAAAAGACCGTCCGCTGCGCGATGCCCGCCGTGCCTGCAAAGGGTGTTTGTCGCTGCTTCATAGGTTGCCGTCCGTGGGATCGTACGTGTTCAAGTCGAATCGTACGTGTTTCAAGTGGTATACTCCGCGTTCACGGTCACGTATTCGTGAGACATGTCGCAGGTCCAGATCGTCGCCCTGCCGTCTCCGAGCTTGAGATCGATATCGACGGGGATTTCACTGGCGGAGAGCGCTTCCCGCATGGCCGGCTCGTCGAGGGGGAGCCCCCGGCCATCCCGGGTCAGTTGATGACCGCACAGGAAGAGGTCGATGGCGTCCGGGTCCGATTCGGCCTCCGCGTACCCTACGGCACAGAGGATCCGGCCCCAGTTGGGATCATGACCGTAGATGGCCGTCTTGACGAGCGCGGAATTCGCCACGCTCATGCCTATCGTACGGGCGTCCTCGTCCGACCGGGCGCCCTTGACGCGGATCTCCACGAGTTTCGTCGCGCCTTCGCCGTCCCGGGCGATCTTCTTCGCCAGGTCGGTACAGACGTGCTCCAGCGCTTCGGCGAACCGTTCATAGGCCTCCCCTTCGGGCTGCGTGATCACCGGGTTTCCCGCGGCGCCGTTGGCCAGGACGAACACCGTGTCGTTCGTGCTCATGTCGCCGTCGACGGTGATGCTATTGAAGGACTTGCCGACCGCCCGGCGCAGGGCCGACTGGAGAGCGCCCGGCGCGATGGCGGCGTCCGTTGTAACCACCCCGATCATCGTGGCCATGTACGGACAGATCATGCCCGCGCCCTTGGCGATCCCGCCGACCACCGCGGGCATGCCGTCCAGTTCGAATCGCACCGCGCAGGTCTTGGGCACCGTGTCTGTCGTCATGATCGAATCGGCGGCGTCGGTATCTGATCCCCCATTGCGCCGGTCCAGCGCTTCCAGGATGCCGGCGCGGACCACGTCCATGGGCAGGGGACGGCCGATGACCCCGGTGGACGCGACGAGGATCTCGCCCGCGGGTATGTCGAGCCCCCCGGCGACCAGGGCGGCCATCTCCCGGGCGTCCTCCATGCCGGCCTCCCCGTTGCACGCGTTGGCATTGCCGCTGTTGACCACCACGGCCCGGGCCATGCCGGTCTGCAGATGGTCCCTGGACAGGATCACCGGCGCGGCCTGTACCCGGTTGGTGGTGAACACCCCGGCCGCGGAGGCGGTCCCGCCCGCGTCGATTAACACCAGGTCCTTGCGGCTGCCCTTCGGACTGTTGATGCCGCAGCTCGCCGTGTTGGCCGTGAATCCCTTCGGGGCAAGCACGCCCCCGTCTACCGTTTGCATGGTCAAGCCCTCGTTTCTCTCAACGTCTCGTGCCATTCCTGCAGGCTTTTCACGGATATCTCGCTGCCCTCGTTCTTAAGCGCCTGGATGGCTTTGACCGCGGACCATGCCGCCGAGAGCGTGGTGATGCACGGGATGTTCTGCTCGATGGCGGCGCGGCGGATCATGTAGTCGTCGTCCCGCGCGCTCTTGCCCAGGGGCGTGTTGATGATGAGCTGGATGTCGCTTCTGCGGATGTGGTCCACGATATGCGGTTCGCCCTCCCAGACTTTGTTGACCCGGTTGACCTCCAGGCCGGCGTCTTCCAGCGTCCGGCCGGTTCCGCTCGTCGCCATGATCGTAAAACCCAGTCCGGCAAGCTCGCGGGCGATATCGATCACGTTTTCGTGGTCGTAGGCGTTGACGCTGACCAGGACCGTGCCCGAGAGGGGCAGGGAGCCGCCCGCCGCGCTCTGTCCCTTGGCAAAGGCGATGCCCGGCTCTTCGTATATGCCCATGACCTCGCCGGTAGACTTCATCTCCGGCCCGAGCAGACTGTCCGACCCGGCGAACTTGACGAAGGGCAGCACCACCTCTTTCACCGAGGCGTAGGGCGGGATGATCTCCTCGGTGAAACCGAGCTCGCGGAGGGTCTTGCCGGCCATGACCCGCGCCGCGAACTGGGCCAGCGGTACGCCGATGGCCTTGGAGACGAAGGGAATCGTCCGCGAGGCGCGCGGATTGACTTCCAGCACGTAGACGACATCGTTCTTGATGGCGAATTGCGCATTGATCAGGCCGACGACATTGAGGCTCCGCGCCAGCGCGTGGATATAAGATCTCATGGTGTCGATATGCATCGGCTTGACCATATAGGGCGGCAGCACGCAGGCGCTGTCCCCGGAATGAATCCCCGCTTCCTCGATGTGCTCCATGATCCCGCCCACGACGACGTCTGTCCCGTCGGAGATGGCGTCCACGTCGTATTCGAAGGCGTCCTCGAGGAACTTGTCGATGAGTATGGGATGCTCGGGGGACACGTGGACGGCGGTCCGCATGTAGGTCTTCAGGGAATCGTCGTCGTAGACCAGGGCCATGTTGCGGCCGCCGAGGACGTAGGAAGGCCGCACGAGCACGGGGTATCCGATCTCGCTCGCCACCGCCAGGGCCTCTTCGAAGGAGAAGACCGTCCCGTGGGGCGGGTGGGGGATGCCCAGGGCCGTCGTCAGGGCGCCGAACCGCTTGCGGTCCTCGGCCAGGTCGATGCTGTCGGGCGAGGTGCCGATGATGGGCACGCCCGCGCGTTCGAGCGGCAGGGCCAGCTTGAGGGGCGTCTGGCCGCCGAACTGGACGATCACCCCGTCCGGTTTTTCTCTCTCGATGACGTTCATCACGTCTTCGAAGGTGAGGGGCTCGAAGAACAGCCGGTCCGAGATGTCGTAATCCGTGCTCACGGTCTCTGGATTGCTGTTGACCATGATGGTTTCGTACCCGTCCTCCTTCAGCGCCATGACCGCCTGCACGCAGCAGTAGTCGAACTCGATCCCCTGGCCGATGCGGTTGGGACCGCCGCCCAGGATCATGATCGTCTCCCGCGTCTTGGGCCGGGTCTCGTTCTCGGTCTCGTAGGTCGAATAGTAGTAGGGCGTCATGGCCTCGAACTCGGCCGCGCAGGTGTCCACGGTCTTGAACACCGCGTCCACGCGCGCCTCCAGGCGCCGGTCCCGGACGGACCGCTCGTCGCTGCCGGTCAGGTGGGCGATCTGCACGTCGGAGAATCCCGCCTGTTTGGCCTTGTGCAACAGGTTCCGGGGCATGGAGCCGTTCCGGTGCGCCCCGATTTCACCCTCGAGTTCGACGATGTCCCGCAGATTGTGGAGAAACCAGGGATCGACGCCGGTCAACCCGTAGATCTCTTCGATGGGCATGCCGAGCTGGAGGGCGTTCTTGATCTGGAAGATGCGCTCCGCCGATGGCCGGGACATCTGTTCCCTGAGATCGTCCAGTACGCCGTCCGCCCGCCCCGCGGCCAGGGCGGCGGCATCCAACCCGTCCTTCCCGTCCGCGCCGAGGCCGTGGCGGTCGATTTCCAGGCCCCGCAGCCCTTTCTGCACCGCTTCCTTGAACGTCCGTCCGATGGCCATGGTCTCGCCCACGGACTTCATCTGCGTACCGAGTTGCGTATCGGCATTGGGAAATTTCTCGAAAGCCCAACGCGGGATCTTCACTACCACGTAGTCGATGGTGGGCTCGAAGGAAGCAGGAGTTTCGCGTGTAATGTCGTTGGGAATCTCGTCCAGCGTGTATCCGACGGCCAGTTTCGCGGCGATCTTGGCGATGGGGAAGCCGGTGGCCTTGGAAGCCAGGGCGGAGCTGCGCGACACCCGGGGGTTCATCTCAATGGCCAGGATGCGGCCGTCTTCCGGGCTGACGGCGAACTGAATGTTCGATCCACCCGTTTCCACGCCGATTTCCCGGATCACCTTGATCGAGGCGTCCCGGAGCGCCTGGTACTCCTTGTCCGTGAGGGTCTGGGCCGGCGCCACCGTGATGCTGTCGCCGGTGTGCACGCCCATGGGGTCGAAGTTTTCGATGGAGCAGATGATCACCACGTTGTCCGCCAGGTCCCGCATCACCTCGAGTTCATATTCCTTCCATCCGATGACCGACTCCTCGATCAGCACCTCGGTGATGGGACTCGTGGACAGTCCCCATTCGACGGCCTCGGCGTATTCCGATTCGCTGCGGGCAATGCTCCCGCCCGCGCCGCCCAGGGTGAAGGCTGGACGGATGATGGCGGGGAACCCTGTGTCCTTTACCAGTTCCCAGGCCTCTTCGACGGTCCGCGCGAAGCCGCCCCGGGGAACTTCCAGACCGATGCGCCCCATGGCCTCCTGGAACAGCTCCCGGTCTTCCGCCATCTTGATGGCTTCGAGCTTGGCGCCGATGAGCTCGACGCCGTAGCGGTCCAGCGTACCCGATTCGGCAAGCTCGACGGCGACGTTCAGGGCGGTCTGTCCGCCGAGTGTGGGCAGCAGCACGTCGGGGCTTTCCCGCCGGATGATCTTCTCCACGTACTCCGCGGTGATGGGCTCTACGTAGGTCCGGTCCGCCATGTCCGGGTCCGTCATGATCGTGGCCGGGTTGCTGTTGATCAGCACGACCCGGTAGCCCTCTTCCCGGAGCGCCCTGCAGGCCTGGGTGCCGGAATAGTCGAATTCGCAGGCCTGTCCGATTACGATCGGCCCGGAGCCGATGATCAGAATGGATTCAATGTCGGTGCGTTTCGGCAAGATCATCCTCGCGGGGTCCGCGTTACGGCCCGGGAATATCATACTTTAGCATATCTGAACAAAAGGTTCAGGCAAACCGTTTGAATATATACGCGGGGAGTCCGTCCTGCAATGCTAAAACCGGGCCTTCAGTGGTCGCGGCGGGCGCCGGCGGGCGCCGGCGGGGCCCCTTATTCCAGCGACTGTAGCAGCACCTCCTGGGCGGCTTCGAAGCCGGGCGCGGCCTCCAGGGCTTTCAGCGCGGCCCTCCGGGCGTCGTCCTTCCTTCCCGCCGCCAGGTACGCGCGGGCCAGGTCGTACTGTGCCTGGACCCGGTCGGTGGTTTCTACCGCCAGCACGGCTTCGTACTCGGGCACGGCGAGGTCTGCCCTTCCATCCCGTTCATACGCGCCGCCGCGCATTTTACGGACCTCTCCGTCGAAAGGATCGATCATGACGGCGCGGCCCAGAATACGAAGCGCGTCCCGGCGCCGGCCTGCCTGGACGTAGAGCCGGGCCAGCGTCTTGCAGGACGCGATGTCGTCCTCGTCGACTGCCGTGAGCGCCTCGAGGACCTCCATCGCCGCTTCCGGATTCTCCTGTGCGAGATAGATGTCCGCCAGCAATTCATGGGGGTTGCCGGGATGGGTATAATGTGCGAAGAGGGTCCTGGCGCGTTCAAGGGGCGCAATGGCTTCTTCGTACCGTTTCTCCGCGTGCAACGCCCGGCCCAGCATCAGGTGGGCGTAGAAACTCTCCGGGTGGCCGGCGGCCATCGCATCCAGTTCGGCCACGGTCACCTGCTCGTCCCGCGGCGGCTTGAACCGGAGGACGCGCCGGAGCCTGGCGCTCCGCTTTTCGGCATAGTCCGCGAAAGCCCGGTCGAAGTCGCCCATGGACATGCCCAGCGCCGCGCGGACGACTTCGGGGGTGGCTCGATCCTCGTCGTAGAAATCCAGCATGCGCCGGACCGTCTCGAATCCGTGGGTCTCCACGATGTATTCTACGACGATCGAAGCCTGGTAGTAGGAAAGGACGATCTGGCCCGGCGACGTCGGCCGGGTGAATCCCCGGTTCAGGTCGCTTACGGCCAGCAGCTTGCCCTGGGTAACCGCCTCGGCGAATTCCGCCTCCAGGTCCATGTCCCATTCCGGGCGGGCGAGACGTGTCTCGTAGACGGCGATGCCCTCCGCCAGCCAGCGCGGTATGCGGTTCCGCGTCTGTTGAAGGTGGGTGACGTGGACGTACTCGTGCCAGAGGGTCTGCCCCCAGTTGAACGTCCCCTTCGGCCGGGCCCGGGGCGAATTCGCCACCACCACCTCCCCGAAACAGACCCCGAGGAGGCCGCCGGTTCCCGGCACGCCGGCGATACGCACCATGAAATCGTCGTTGTCGGGCAGGATCTCAACGAGCACCGGCTCATCCGCCACGAAACCGTATCGCGGCGCGAGCGTCCGATGGGCTTCTTCCAGTAAATCCAGGGCCATTTTTCCGTAAACGGCGTCCTCGTCCCCATGCAGCTTCAGCGTGAAACGTTCGCTGGCCCGGGTCTCGAATGCTTCGAAGGAATCGAGCAGTTCCAGTGTGTTGTAAGTACGGGTGTTGAAGGGGTCATTGTCGAATGCCTGTTCCAGCATCCGCCGGCCCTCCTCCATCTCGCCGACGCGGGTCAGGTTGATCCCCAGCCCGGCATGGGCCGACCAGAGGGCGGGATCGGTTTCGATCGCCCTGCGGCCCATCTCCACGGCCTCCCGGAACCGGTAGCGCCGCCCAAGCAGGTCGGCGATGACCTCGTAAAGCCGGCCGTAGGAAGGATTGATGCCGAGGACGCGCTTCCGAGCCGCTTCGTATTCGTCCCAGCGGCCCTGTACGTGGTAAGCGGCGGCCAGGAGGGCGTGGGTCTTCGGTGCTTCCGGGTTGATCTCCAGGGCCCCGGCCAACTGGTCGATCGCATCATCATAGGCTTCATCCGTAAGGTGGAGACCCGCCAGGAATTGGCGCCCGGCCGTCAACCCGGGGTTGATCGCGAGGGCTTTCCGCGCCACGGCTTCCGCCCGTCCTGCCTGTTTTTCCGTCAGCGCCTCCGCCAGGCCGATCAGGGCCGGAGGATAGTCGGGATCGATCTTCAACGCGTCTTCGAAGACGGCCGCCGCCTCCGCGCGGTTGTGCTTTTCGAGGAAGAGGCGCCCCCACGCTACGTAGGCATCGATATATTCATTGTCGACACGGGTCGCCGCGTTCAGAAATGTGTTGGCCTCGTGAAACAGCGCCAGGTACTTCGTGGCGAGTCCCGCCGCCATCAGGTCCGGAGCGTTCGGCGGGCTATCCGTTCCGCTGTCCGCCAGGATGCCGCGGCACAGTTCGAGGCCCTCCGCTGTCCTGCCCGTCGTGAAATGCACCTCCGCAAGCCGAACGGTAGCCAGGGCCGGCCTGCCCCGCGGAAACCGGGCGGTGTCCAGCAATGTCTCCACCTCCCGGTAACGCCCCTGAAGCAGGTACAGCCTGGCCAGCAGTTCAAGGTCCGCCTGGTACGTCTGGTCTGCTCGGTCCGCCCTTCCGACCTGGTCTGCCCGGCCCGCCTGGTCCGCATCGAGGCCCTGCATCGATTCCGTACTACGTACTTCGTCACGCAGGAGGTCGACGGCCTGGTCATACTGGCCGACCACGGCATACAGTCTGGCCAGCGCCAGGATCCGCTCTCTTTGAAGCGTCACCGCTTCGTTACCTCCCCGTGCCGCGAGAGGACGGGTTTTCTGCGCCAAAACTGCCGCCTGGAGCTCGTCGATCCGGTCCAGGTAGCGCTGGCGCGCTGCGCGTCCTTCTTCCCAGGCTGCTTCTATCGCGTCGCCATCCTGGGCCCGCGCATCGGTGCGGATGCCGATTGTTGTGAGCAGGATGGCAACGAGGAGTAAACGGGCGGATCGAATCATGACATACCGGGTCGATATTCGGGGATAAACTTATTATTGATAATGACTTATGGCGTACTGCGGGAATATAGGCCGACGGGATTTACCTGTCAAGAGAAACCCTTCCAGCACTTGGCGGGGTGAGGGGCCCAGGGGTACTGGCGGCGCATAGTATTGCATATCCCAGGACCGGCCGTCGCTGCGAACGATGACGGCGCCGCCCCGGTCCGTCCGGTAAACCGCCGCGCCCAGTCGCCTGTATTCCTCGAGGGTGATGATTGAGGGGTGGCCGAAGGAATTGTACATACCGGCGGAGACGGCCACGGCCTCGGGGTCGACGGCGTTCAGGAAGGCGGTTCCGCTCGACGTGCTGCTGCCGTGATGCGGCGATTTGAGCACGGTGCTTTTCAATGCGGCAGGCGCGCGGGTCACCGCGTACTCGGCCTTCTCCTCGATGTCGCCGGTCAGCAACATGCTGAACGTGCCGTAGGAAAGGCGCAGGACCACGGACACCTCGTTGGGGTTGTTCTCCGTCACACCGGACAGAAACAGGCGGTCCGGATGCAGGAAGACGCCGCGCATGCCGCCCAGCGCCGCCAGGGTGTCGCCCTTGCCGACCGCGCGGTAGGGGATGCCGTGCCGCGCGACGGTCTCGCGCCAGGCCAGGTAGGCGCCGGCTCTCGATCCCACGCCGCTTGAAACGATCTCGCCCACGTCCACGGATTCCACTACGGCCGAAAGCCCGCCGTAATGGTCCAGGTGAGGATGGGTTACGACTATCGTATCCACGCGTCGATGGCCCTTCGCGCGCAAAAAGGGCACGATGACGCGGGCCCCGGCGTCGTAGGCGGGAGGGCCGGAGCCGCCGTCGACCAGCAGGGTCCGCCCGTTGGGACAGGCGATGAATATGGCGTCGCCCTGCCCCACGTCGAGGACGGTGATCTCAAGCGCTCGATCGGGGAGGAGGCCATAGCAGAAAACCAGTATTGAAAGGGCGATCAGCCCCAGCCGCGTTCGTTGCCACCTGTCGTCGCTCGGACTCCATAGCAGCAGCAGGCTCGTGGCGTAGAAGGACAGGAAGAAAAGGCCGGAAGGCGCCGGGACCTGCAACAGCGCGGAAGGCGCGCCGGAAAAAGTCTTCGACAGATGGATCATGGCGTACAGGACCAGGGCGTTCACGGCGCTGAACAGGCGGGCGATTTCAATGGCCAATGGACCGGTCAGTACCGTGAGGACGCCGAAGGTCGTATTCAGAAAGACCAGCGGTCCGATAAAGAGATTCGCGATCGCCGACATCCAGGAAACCTGGTAGAACGTGCCCGCGACCACGGGCAGCGTGCCCAGTTGCGCCGCAACCGAAACCAGCAACCCGTCCCGGAGCCAGCGCGCCCACCACTTTTCCGACCGGGCAAGCCGTTCGGGAAGCAGCGCCTTCATTCTGGGATAACCCGTGATGATGGCGTAGGTCGCGAGGAAGGAGAGCTGGAAGCTCAGGTCGAAGAGGGCCGAGGGCCAGATCAGGAGTATGACGATGGCCGCCACGGCCAGGATGTTAACGGTGTCCGTCTGCCGGTCCATCTGCCGGCCCACCAGGAACAGTGCCGCCATGATCGTGGCCCGGATGACCGACGGCGTGAGGTTGGTGATGAAGGCGTAGAGGACTAGGACGCCCAGCGTGCCGGCGACGACGAGATTCCGCGGCAGTCTCAGGACGAACAGCAGCGTATAGACCACCAGGGTGATCAGGCCGACGTGCAGTCCGGATACGGCCAGGATATGGGCGAGGCCGATCGTCCTGAAGGTGTCGATCAGTTCTTCGGGCAACTGCCGCCGCTCGCCCAGGAGGATGCCCTTGAGCAGCGCGGCGGAATCGCCCCGCATGGTCCGGTCGATAGACTGATCGATACGGTCGCGCAGCGGATCGATGACCGCGGTCTGCCAGGAGACCGACCGGTTGCGAAGCGTGACGCGATAGCCTGCCCCGTCCCGCACGCTCATCAGCGCGTAGACCCCCCTGCTCGCGTAGTAGGTCCGCGCGTCGAATCCCCCTGGGTTGCGGGCGGGTTGAGGACTGCGCAGGCGTCCGGAAACGAGGATCCGGTCGCCGTATCCGCCGGCTTCGATACCGCTGTTCAGGCGAACCTGCAGGCGACCGGTGACAGGCGTCATCCGCCCGGCGGCTCGCGCCATGCTGCCCGAACCCGCTCTTCTCGGCCCTGGATCTCCCAGCGAGATAGAATCCGCGTCCACGGTGACCACGGTAAACCGGGACCTGACCTCGGGCGTGCGGACGATCGTCCCAGTCAGCACATGCAGCTGCCGCTGGTCGCAGAATCTCCTGATGTCGTTTGACGGTACGACCCGCACCTGCACAGCGTACCAGAAGGCACCCGCGAAAACGAGGCACAGGGCCATGCAGAAACGGAGGGCCAGGGAGTCGTTTCCGCGGGTTCGGCAGAGTGCGTAACCCGCCGCGATCACCACCATGGAACACAGCGCGAAGACGATCGGAGAAACGGCGACGCGGTGGCCCAGCAGGATACCGGTAACATAGCATACGGCGATGAACAGGGCCGGGCGTTGCATGGCGGAGCTATTTCTGGCGTTCGAGCAAAATCCGCTCGATCCGGTCGAAACGGGCATCCACTTTCCCGAAACGGGCATCCACTTTCCCGGCATCTTCCCGGATATGGTCTACTAACCGATCAAACCGTGCGTCTACCTTACCAAACTGTTCCCATATGTTATCCTCGAAGCGGTTGAATCTCGCGTCGATCTTATTGAGTTCTTCCCGGATATCCTCCTTCAGTTCCCGCCGGCTCGCCTTCGCCTCGCGCCAGAAGAAGATGAAGGCGGTCAGCAGGATCAGGGGCTGAATCCAGAGCTGTGCGTTTTCCATGATGCTCCTTTCCTGATTTCAAAGTTGGGTCGTAGATATTGTCGACAAAGCTGGTGTGCGTCTCCTCCGGTCAGGCCTTCTTTTCCGTTTCAAAGGGGTTGCTTATCCGGGCGAAGGCCCCAAGCAGGCCTTCTATCCGGGATACACGCTCACCCAGGTGTGCGATCCGTTTTTCAATCTGCGAGACCCGCTCATCAAGGTGATCGATACGGTCACTCAGACGCATATCAAGTTGAGATATCCGGGTATCGAGACTGCGCCAGACAAAGAGCAGGATACCGATGACGACTACATTGCTTATAACGTTCGTGGCGTCCATGATCATCTCCTTCCACAGTCATAGATAACTTCCGGTTTCGATATCCTTCCGTCTTCCTCGATCATCCCGTCGCGCAAGCGGATGATCCGCTTGCAATGCCTGGCGACGTGCCCCTCGTGTGTCACGAGCACAATGGTATGGCCGTCCCCGTTCAGGCGATCGAATATCGCCATGATCTCCTCCCCCGTCCCGCTGTCCAGGTTTCCTGTCGGTTCGTCCGCCAGGATGATGGACGGTTCGCCGACCAGCGCCCTGGCGATGGCCACGCGCTGGCGCTGGCCACCGGACATTTCGTTGGGCTTGTGGCGGGCCCGATCTCCAACCCCCACCGCTTCCAGGGCCCCCATCGAGCGCCTTTGACGTGCCCTGGCATCCATTCCCCGGTACAGGAGGGGCAATTCCACGTTGCGCAAGGCGTCGAATCTCGGCAGCAGGTTAAATGCCTGAAAAACGAACCCGATCTTCCGGTTGCGGATGTAGGCCTGCTCGTCGCCGGAGAGTGCTCCGACCGGCCTGCCGTCGAGCGCGTAGCTGCCCGCCGTCGGCGTGTCCAGGCAGCCCAGGATATTCATCAGCGTGGATTTCCCGGAACCCGATTGGCCCATTACGGCCACGTATTCGCCCCGGTCAATGGTGGCGGATACGCCCCGAAGCGCCGAGACGCGCTCCTCTCCCATCGGGAAGGATTTACACAGGTTTTCGATGGAGATTAAAGGTGGATCGTTGTTGATCAGGCGCACGACTACTGCCTCCGAATGGTTGAGCGATTCGGTTCTATGCAGGATTAGTCGTGGTTGTAGAAGGAATCTCGTGCTTGATTTTGCTTTGCGGGACTGGCCTCGTTCGATCACGAAGTCCCTGTTACTTCATTACAAGATTACGTAACGTCGAAGCGGATAGTCTTAGCGACAGCCATATTCCGGTTTTCTCGGGTCTCGTCAGAGAATCATTCGAATAACTCGATTTTTGCATTCCCGCTCTCCGTCACTACGATGAAATCGGCATTTGCATAATCGGCGGTAGAGGACAGTGTCAACCAATGGCCGCCACTCTGGGTGTTATATAGCGACATGGCATCTCTGGCATTGCCGTAGTCGAAACTGCCGCAAAGCGAGTGCATGGCCAGGCTGGTCTTCGGGGCGATACTTTCATGCAG
>JAJECR010000004.1 GCA_022821935.1 Candidatus Latescibacterota bacterium | reverse complement strand
CCTGGACGAGTTGCTCGCCCGGCGCTGCGGACTTCTCCACGACGTCGGCAAGGCCCTGGACCACGAGATGGAGGGATCCCACCCGGAAATCGGCCTGGCCTTCGCGGAAAAGTACGGCGAACCCGAGGAAGTCAAGAACGCGATCATCGCCCATCACAACGACGAAAACGAGGAAATCACCTCGCCGATCACTTTTCTGGTCGCCGCGGCGGACGCCATTTCCGGCGCCCGGCCCGGCGCCCGCAGGAATGATCCCGAAGACTATATCCGCAGAGTCGTGGAACTTGAAGAACTCGCCCGGGCGTTCGACGGGGTGGCCGACGCCTACGCCATTAACGCCGGACGCGAGATCCGGGTCATGGTCCGGCCGGACCAGGTGGACGACGGCCGGACGCATACGCTGGCCTGCGAGATATCCCAGAAGATCCGTAACGACCTGACCTATCCCGGGCACATCAAGGTGACCGTCATCCGGGAGAAGATCGCCCACAGGATGACGAACAAGCGGAACGACCAGCAACAGGGCGGACGCCGCAGGTCGTACGGACGAAACCGGAACCGGCGTCCTTCGCCAACGCCCAGCGGACAGGCGGCGGGCTGACTTCGCCGCGCCCTCGGATTCCCGTGTCTCTTACGGAACATATCAAGGCGCACGCCGGGCATCTCGGCTTCGACCTTGCCGGCGTAACCACGGCCGCGCCCCCCCGGTACGGGGCATACTACGCCGAATGGGTCGAGCGGGGCATGGCCGGCGAGATGGCCTACCTGGGACGCCAGATCGAGAAACGACAGGATCCGGGACAGATTCTGCCGAACGCCCGGTCCCTCGTGGTAGTCGCCATGAACTACCGGTGTCCGGACCCGGAACCCGTCCCCGCCGGCGGGCCCGACGACACGGGCGAAGACGAGCCCGGCCGCACACACCGCGGCAAGATCGCCCAGTATGCCCGGGGCGACGACTATCATGACCTGATGAAGGAAAGGCTGCAGGCGCTGCTTCTGTTCATACAGGACCGGGCCGACCGGCCTGTAGAGGGCAGGGTATACGTGGACACCGGCCCTGTGCTGGAACGTGAATTCGCCGTCCGCGCCGGCCTGGGCTGGTTCGGGAAGCACACCAATCTCATCCACAAGCGTATCGGTTCGTGGCTGCTGATCGGGGAGATCCTTCTCGACATCGAACTGGATCAGGACCGGCCCGCGGCCGACCACTGCGGCACGTGCACGCGGTGTCTCGAAGCCTGTCCGACCGATGCCATCGTCGAACCCTACGTGGTCGATTCACGCCGCTGCATTTCCTATCACACCATTGAGCTGAAAGGCGCCATTCCCACCGCGTATCGCGCGGCGATGGGAGACCGCGTATTCGGATGCGACGACTGCCAGGATGTCTGTCCCTGGAACCGCCGGGCGCCCGTAACCGGCCATTCGGCCTTCATGCCCCGTCCCTGGAACGAAATGCCCGGATTGATCGAAATGCTGGGGCTGACGCCGGAGGAGTTCAGGACCCGATTCCGGGGCAGCCCCATAAAGCGGACCAAGCGGCGGGGCCTGCTGCGGAACGCCGCGGTAGCCCTGGGTAACACGAAGGACCCCGAGGCGATTCCCGCGCTCGCCGATGCGCTTGGAGACGACGAGCCGCTGGTCCGGGGACACGCGGCCTGGGCGCTTGGGAACGTCGGGGGCGACCGGGCGCTTGCGGAACTGGAGAAAGCGAGGAAGGCCGAAAAAGACCCCTGGGTAATCGAGGAAATTGAACAGGCGCTTGCGGAATGCGCGGCGTCCTGAGTCTTGCTGTTTTTTTGAAAACCCTTGCCTCGTCGAAGGTTATACCTATATTTTAGGCGGCTCCGGTGCCTGGAACCGGACAACGGATTGACGTCTGGCAGCCAAATCGGCTTCTGAATCGCTGGCGCAGAAATGATTAAACACCTTCCGCTCATAGGCCTCTTGATCCTCGCCGGCTGCGTCGGCCACACTGGCCCCCGAACCCTTGAACCGGGCTCGCGCTCCCCTTCCGCCACCGGCATGGCGGATCCCACCGGAAAGACCGTTGTGGTGGGGGAATTGCCGGTCCCGGACCTTACCCTCGATCATGTCACGCTGGCAGATTCTCTGGCGGTGCAGGACCCGGATCGTCTTCTCGCCGATGCCAGGCGGCGCTATGACGCGGCCCGCGCGGCGCTGGACCGATCCGATACCACGGCCGCGCGGGCGGCGGTCGACGAAGTACTTGGCCTGCTCATCCTGCTGAGCGACGATCAGAAGCACGCGGCTACACCCGCGCAGGCCGACCTGCTCAGGGAACTCGGCCTGCTGGTGGACCGCATCCAGGACAGGCGCCGTACGGCCGCCGAAGTCAGGGGTTCGATTCCCAGGGTACTCAACCGCCGCGTCAGGCAACAGATCAACGTGTATCTCAGGGACAGGAGCCAGGACATACTCAAGGCCGCGTACCAGCGCTCCGGGCGCTACACCCCCATGATCCGCGAGGAACTCGCCGCCCGGGGGCTGCCCATCGAGCTGCAATGGCTTCCGATCATAGAAAGCGGCTTCAAGCCCAGGGCCTATTCCTGGGCGGACGCGGCGGGCATGTGGCAGTTCATCTACGATACCGGCAAACGGTACGGACTCAGGCGGTCCGGGTGGGTGGACGACCGCTTTGACCCCCACAAGGCCACCCCGGCCGCCCTCGCCTACCTGGGGGACCTGTACGGCATGTTCGACGACTGGTTTCTCGCCCTCGCGGCATATAACTGTGGCGAGTATCGCGTGCTCCGCGAGATTAACCGGACGGGGAACCGGGACTACTGGAAAATGCGCCTCCCCAGGGAAACCCGGAACTACGTGCCCAAGTTCCTCGCGGTGCTGCATCTGCTCGAGAATTCGGAGAAATACGGCATCAATTGGCCGGAAACCCACCATCCGGATCTCTTTGAAGCCGTGCGTATCGACAAGTCGGTCACGCTGAAGCAAGTCGCCGGCCTGCTGGACATGCCGCAGGACGATCTCAAGGCCCTGAATTCCGATATTCGTTATGGCGTCACGCCACCCACCGGGTATCTGTTACGCGTGCCCCTTGGCGCCGGTACGACGCTGACCAGCAGTCTCGACGAGCTTCCTGAATCGAAATTCAAGCCCCCTCCCGAGGAACGCAAATACCGCGTGCGCCGGGGCGACACACTTGGCCATATCGCCCGCAGATTCCGGACATCGGTCAGCAGACTCCGTCGCATGAACCGGATCCGCGGCAGCCTGATCCGTGTAGGCCAGGTGCTTCGCGTACCCGGAAGGAACGACAACAACCGGCTATGGGCGGACCAGGCGCCTTCCTACGGCACGTCGAAGGACGCTCTGTCCCACACGGTCCGGCGCGGTGACACGCTGATCCGCATCGCCCGGTATTACGGGACGTCCGTTACCGCGCTGAAGCGGAATAACGGCCTGCGGAGAGACCTCATCCACCCCGGCCAGGTACTTCGTCTGTCAACTGCCGGAAAAGAAGGAGGCGGGAGAATCGACATGGGTTCGATGACCTACAACATCCGGTCGGGAGATACGCTTTTTAGAATCGCGCAGGCCTTCAAGGTTTCCGTTTCGGCCCTCATGCGGGCCAACCCTGACATACAGGCCAGGCGGCTGAAAATCGGTCAACGGATCGTCATTCCCGGGTGACCGGCTTTGCAACCACCATCCGCAGGCCGGGATCGCGCAAGTCCGTGAAAGGAGAAAGCCGTACATGGGATACGTCAAGGCGGCGGATCTGGATGAATTGAGTCCGGGCCAGATGAAAATGGTCTCGATCGAGGGGAAGGAGATCGTCCTTTGCAACGTGGACGGGAAGTACTATGCCGCCGATAACTTCTGCCCCCACATGGGAGCGCCCCTGAGCGAAGGGGAACTGGACGGAACCGATCTCTGGTGCCCCTTCCACGGCGCTTCTTTCGATGTGACTACAGGTGACGTCCTGTCGCCTCCGGCCTACGAGAATCTCACCTGCTTTCAGGTCCGGGTGACCGGCGATGCCGTGGAAATAGAAATCTAGCCGTCAGCTTCTGAAGTGGTCGTACCCTTTCGGGCGCAGGGGCTGAGGCCCGGTGTGATCCGTAAAAGTGCATCCGCGGTCCTCGGACACGCATTCACCTATGGGGGTCAGGAGGGTTCCGGTACGCTCCGCCAACTCGGCCGCCAGGTGATCCACCCTGTCCGGCGCGACGGCGCACAACAGCTCGAATTCCTCTCCGCTTTCCAGGGTCGTCCTTACGGGATCAAGTCGAAGAGCCTCCATGGCCCGCCTGGTTTCATCCGCGACGGGCAGGGCGGTCCCGTCCAGGGTCAATCCAACCCCGCTGTTACGACACAAGTGCAGGGCGTCCGAACTGAGTCCGTCGCTCACGTCGATCATGGCGTGGAC
>JAJECR010000035.1 GCA_022821935.1 Candidatus Latescibacterota bacterium | reverse complement strand
GATGAGCAGGTAGTCGAAGCGTTTCTCCTGCGCGAGCCGTGAGACCTCGGCGAGCAGGTCGTCTCGCAGCGTGCAGCAGATGCAGCCGTTCGACATCTCGACCAGCTTCTCCTCGGTCCTCGAGAGTTCCGCACCGCCGCGCTCAACGAGCGCCGCGTCGATGTTTACCTCGCTCATGTCGTTGACGATGACCGCGACGCGCTTGCCCGCGCGATTGTTGAGCATGTTGTTGAGCAGCGTGGTCTTGCCTGCGCCGAGAAAGCCGGACAGGACAGTAACGGGAAGTCTCTCTGACAGGGGCACTTCAATTCCTTTACGCTAAGGGTGAACAGGATTCGTCTCAGTCTTGATTGTCTTTCTCCGAACTGCACTGCGCACAGGTTCCCAGCAGTTCGACGACCGGCCGCCTGGTACGGAATCCAATCTCATTGCCCGCCGCTTTCAGGCTCCTGGCCACACTGGGGTCTTCAACCTCGGCGACCTCTCCGCAGTCATCACAGATCAGGAACTGGCTGGCGTGCGGATGATCCGGATGCGCACAGCCCACATAAGCGTTCAGGCTCTCGAGCTTGTGCACCATGCCCTGGTCCACCAGGAAATGCAATGCCCTGTAGACTGTCGGCGGTGCGGGATTTCGGACTACGCCGCGCATGCGCTCCAACAGCTCGTAAGCACTGAGCGGTTTTTCAGATAAGCACAGCAGTTGCAGCGCGGCCTTGCGTTGTTCGGTCAGCCGCGCGCCGCGTTCACGGCAAAGCTCCTCGGCTCGTTCGAGTACATGGGAAACCGCTTCGTTATTCATGGGTCTCTCCTTGCCACGCACCTTCGTGGCGGCCAGTTGCGCACGGCGGTGGTCGCGGACGGCGTCAACACTTCGGACAAGACATATGCGCTCGGTCTCCGATTCCGATCATCCGCCTAAAGCGGCGACCAATGTTCGGATGTTGTGTAGCATCATGCCAAGGTGGGTGCCAGCCGGACCGTCCTCCTTCGACAGCGCGTCGGAATAGAGCGTGCCGCCGATCCGCGCTCCGGTTTCCCGGACGATCTGGTCGAGGAGGCGGCGGTCGGAGATGTTGTCGAGAAAGACGGCCGGGATTTTTTCCCTGTTAATCTGGCGAATCAGCCTGGCAACGTCACCCGCGGACGCCTCCGCTTCGGTGCTGAAACCGACCGGAGCATGGAATTCGATGCCGTAGGCTGCCGACAGATAGCCGAAAGCGTCATGGGACGTGACCACCTTGCGCCGTTCGACCGGCAGCGCACCGACCGCCTCGCGAACCTGTGCCTCGACCGCGTCGATCTCCTCCATGTAACGCGCCGCGTTGCCGCGATAGATATCGGCCCCCGCAGGATCAATCGCAGCCAGGCCATCGGCGATGTTGCGGACATAGATCCGGGCATTGGCCAGATTCTGCCAGGCATGGGGATCGATCTCGCCCTGCTCGTTATCCGTCATCCTGCGGGGCTCGACGCCGTCGGTCGCCGTCACGACGCGCCCCTTGTAGCCGGATGCCTCCGTCAGGCGTTCTATCCAGCCCTCAAAACCCAATCCGTTGATGACCAGCAGCCTGGTCCCGGCGACGGCCCGGGCGTCTGCCGGGGTCGGGCGATAGACGTGGGCGTCGCTGTCGGGGCCGACGAGGGTAGTGACGCGCACCCGGTCCCCGCCTACCTGCCGGACCATATCTCCCAGGATGCTGAAGGTGGCAACGACGTCGATGGGGGCGTATGCCCGGGCGGTCACCGACCCTGACACAGCGATCAAAACGGCGGCGAATGCGCAGGAAAGGACAGAACGTATTGATATCATTAGGGATTCTCTATTGTTCGGCCTTGGAATCATGCTTCAAGATGATGGTGGGACCTGAGGCGCGTCATGATTACGCCGTCAGTTCCGAAGGACAGGGAGAACAGATAGAACGCGCCCGCCGTCAGGATGATGGCGGGACCGGAAGGCAGACTGGCGTGATAGGACAACAACAGGCCGACAAACCCACCCAGGAAGGCCGCAAGCATACCGATGACCAGCAGGGGCGTGACGTCGCGCGTCCAAAACCGCGCGGCGGCGGCGGGAAGGATCATGATCCCCACCGCCATAAGGGTCCCCAGGGCATGAAACCCGCCCACCAGATTGAGGACCGCCAGGACGAGAAAGCTGTAATGGGCCACCGGACTCAAGGAACTGACCGAGCGGAGAAAACCGGGGTCGAAACACTCCATCACCAATGGCCGGTAGATGATGGCGAGTCCGAACAGGGTGACCGTGGCGATTCCCGCGACCAGGAATATGGCCGCATCGTTCAAGGCGAGCACCGTGCCGAACAGGATGTGCAACAGGTCGACATTGCTTCCGCGCGTCGATACGATCACGACCCCGACGGCAAGGGAAATCAGATAGAAGGCGGCCAGGCTGGAATCCTCACGGGCCACGGTGGTTCGGGCTACCAATCCGGAGAGCAATGCCACAGTCACCCCGGCGATCACCCCGCCGAGCGTCATGGCGCCGAGCGACAGTCCCGCCACGAGATATCCGAGCGCCGCGCCGGGCAGAATCGCATGGGCCATGGCATCCCCGGTCAGACTCATCCGCCGCAAGGTCAGGAACACCCCGATGGGTGTCGCCCCCAGTGAAAGGGCAAGGCACCCGACAAGGGCCCGGCGCATGAAGCCGAATTCGACGAAGGGGGCGATTATGGCATCGTACATCACGGGGCCTCCACCTGATGAAGAGAGGAAGTCATGGCGTTCATCTCACGCATACGGCCGCTTCTTCGTCAAAGGCCTCGGTAAGCCGGCGCGCCTGATCGAGATTCGCTGGAGACAGGACGTTCTCCGTCGGTCCGGCTGCGATCTGTTCGCGGGCCAGCAACAGGGTCTCCGGGAATTCCGTCCGAACCTGATCCAGGTCGTGCAGGACGGCGACCACCGTCCGCCGCTCCCCGTGCCAGCGACGAATGAGTCCCTTGAGATCACGCACGGTCGCCGAATCGATGGACGTGAACGGCTCGTCCAGAAGAATCAGCCGCGCGTCCTGGAGGAGCAGGCGGGCGAACAGGGCACGTTGCATTTGCCCGCCGGAGAGGGTGCCGATCGGACGCTTCTCGAAACCACTCAGCCCAACGATATCCAGAGCCTCGCCAATCTTCCGGTAGCCCTCCCGTCCGAATCGGCGGAACGCCCGGGTCTTTCGCCACAATCCCATGGCCACCATGTCGAATACCGAGATCGGAAAACCCTGATCGATTTCGGACTGCTGGGGAAGGTACGCGATATCCGAGACTTCAATCCCCGTCAACCTGATCTCGCCGCCGAGCGGCGCGAGGCTGCCGACGGTCCCTTTGAGTAGCGTCGACTTTCCGGCACCGTTTGGTCCCACCACGGCGACCAGGGCGCCGGCCCGAATGGTGTAATCGAGATGGTGGACCGCCGGATGTCGGTCGTAACCGAGGGTCAGGTTAACGAATTGCAGGATCGGACCGTTCATTGTCGTGCTCATAGCAGGGCCCAGAGGACTGTAAACCACAACAAGCCGGCGGCGACGCCGGCAAGTGCGAGACGCGTACCGATGCCGGCCCGCAGGGGCGAGAATCCAGGGTTTTTTGTTGTTTGCATCATGTTACAAATCCACGATCTGATTCAACATAAACGACGCGTTCAGCGCCCATAGCGCCATAAGCAACAGGAGGGCACCGCCAAGCGCGCCCAGGCCAGCGGCCGCAACCGTCCACACCGGTGACCGGTGAGCGACCACCCTACTCGCCAGGTCTCGCGCCTTTGTCGCAATGATGGCCAGGATGACAACGGTGATCGCGGTACCTGTGGACATGGCGATCACAGAAAGCGTGCCATGCCAGATCAAACCCATCACGGCGGCAATGATCAGCACAAACAGTGCTCCGCTGCAAGGGCGCAGCCCGATGGCCAAAACCACGCCAGCCGCCGCATGCCGGCTGCCCGCTGTATCAATCTCGGCAGCGCTGGGCAGATGCCGACAGCCGCGACCTGCCCCGTCCCCGTGACCGGCATGGTCGTGGTGGACTTCGCCGGTTTCGCCCCGCAACTGGCGAACACTTTCGGACAAGGCGCGTGCGGCCCGGACCAGCAAGTAGAGTCCGACTATCGCCAGCATGGTGAAACTGACTCGCGTAGCCCACAAGGTTGCCGTATCTGTCTCCACTGGCAGCCAGCCAGCCAGACCAATCGGGGCGTAAATCATCAGCAGTGCCGTCATGCCTTGCAGAAACGCCGCTGCGGCGCCCATGGCGATACCGCGATTCAGCCGGCTTCGGTGGGTCAACAGGTAGGTCGTCAACACGACCTTCCCGTGCCCAGGCCCCGCGGCATGCAAGACACCATAAAGAAAGCTCATCAGCACCAAAGCCCAGCCGACGCTATGCTGGCCACGCAGCGATTCCAACTCCTGCGACAGTTGCAGGAGGTATTCCTGCTGCTTTGCCCAGACCCAGGTCGCAGTCTGATCCAAGATCGAAACCGCCTGCCCGGTGCCGGCGTGACTGTCACCCCGGGACTGTTCGGCATCGAGAGGTTCGCCCGGCAGCATCGTTGTCGCGTGGAGATCCGCCGAGTATGCGACGGCACACAGCCATGCGAGAAAGACCGCTATGTTGCAACTCACTCGCATCATATGCATCGAATAAACACCCTTTAGTAAACTGTATGCCAAGGTCATCGCCGGCGCTTGCTCTGGTGCCAATCGGTTAAGCGCCGACTGATATTGTAATGTTATAACATAACACGACAGTATAGCATATCGAGATTCATTAGTCAAGCTCAAGATTGAGTATTCCGTTAAAAAGGCTGCTTGAGCATGCTCATTCGTGCCGACATGCCGACGAGTGTCGGCTTGACACAAAAAAGCCCGCTTTTACACGGACGTATGTGTGATTTGATGCCTTCAGGCGCCAGCCGGTGCCGGGCGTGGATTCATTCCCATTCGATGGTGCCGGGTGGCTTGGAACTGAGGTCGTAGACCACGCGGTTTACGCCCCTTACTTCGTTGATGATGCGGCTTGACACGTGCGCCAGGAAGTCGGCGGGCAGGCGCGCCCAGTCGGCCGTCATGAAGTCCAGCGTGGTCACCGCCCGGAGGGCAATGACGCTCTCGTAGGTGCGGGCGTCGCCCATCACGCCGACGGTCTTGACCGGAAGCAGTACGGCCAGCGCCTGGGAAACCTCGTCGTACAGGTCCGCCCTGCGCAGTTCATCGATGAAAATCTTGTCCGCGTCCTGTAGCATGGCCACCCGTTCCCGGGTCACTTCGCCCAGCACGCGGATGCCCAGGCCCGGTCCAGGGAAGGGATGCCGGTCGATGATTTCATCCGGCAGGCCAAGCTCCCGGCCCACGGTGCGCACCTCGTCCTTGAACAGGTTGCGAACCGGCTCCAGCAGCTCGAGTTCCAGGTCGTCGGGCAGACCGCCCACGTTGTGGTGGGTCTTGATGACGCTGGCCGGCCCCTTTACGGAGGCGCTTTCGATCACGTCGGGGTACAGCGTGCCCTGGGCCAGGATGTGCACGCCGCGCAGGGAGGTCAGTTCGCTTTCGAGCACCCGGATGAACTCGTCGCCGATGATCTTGCGCTTCTGTTCCGGTTCTTCCACGCCTTTCAACCGGTCGAGGAACCGGTCCGAGGCGTCCACGAAGCGGAAGCGGGCGTTGATGGTCCGGCGGTAGGTCTCTTCGACCTGCCTGGCCTCGTCCTTCCTGAGCATGCCCGTGTCCACGAAGACGCAGGTCAGGCGGTCTCCGATGGCCCGTCCGATCAGCGCGGCCACGACCGAGGAATCCACGCCGCCGCTGGCGAAGCAGGCCACGCGACGCTCGCCCACGGTCTCCCGGATGGAGGCGAGAGCCTCGTCGATGAAGGTCCGCGGCGTCCAGTTGCCCTCGCAGCCGCAGATGGCGAATACGAAGTTCTCCAGGATCTCGCGGCCATGGACCGTGTGCACCACTTCGGGATGGAACTGCACACCGTAGATCCGGCGTTCGGGCCGGGCGACGGCGGCGATATGGCCGTTATCGGACCGGGCGATGACCTCGAAATCCGGCGGAGGCGCCTTGAGTTCGTCGCCGTGACTCATCCAGACCGTCATGCGTTCGGGCAGATCGCGGAACAGGGGCGTGCCGCCCGTCGTCCGGATCCCCGCGTTGCCGTATTCGCGGGTACCGGCATGGGCGACCTCGCCTTCGTGGTAATGCCCCATCAACTGCAGGCCGTAGCAGATCCCCAGGATCGGCTTGCCCGTCTCGAATATGGCGGGATCGGGATGCGGCGCGTCTTCCCCGTATACGCTGGCCGGACCGCCCGAAAGGACGATGCCGGTGACGTTGCGTTCCGTCAATTCGGACGCCGGCGTATCGTAGGGCAGCACCTCGCAATAGACGTGGCTCTCCCGTATGCGCCGCGCGATAAGCTGCGTGTACTGCGCGCCGAAATCGAGGATTGCAATCCAGTTCGAGTCAGCCATTTAACGCGTTTCAGAGGTGAGAAAGCCGGGTGTCGTGAGATAAGCGAACAGGTTTGATAATATAGCCTGTTCATTTCGTGTCGTCCAGCGCGGAAAGTATCTGGATCGGTGGGCGTTTGTAAGAAACCGTACCATTCTCTGATGAATCTACCCGGGACCCAATCTTCAATAACGTATAAAACATATGCGCCCTCTTGACTTCGATATCGAGAGCCATTAAACTAAACAAGTGTTTTGTATCAATGTGACACCTTGCCGACCTCACTATTGAATCTACCGTGACTGACCGAGTCCTTTAAACATATAAACATACACAAACGGTACGGTAACCGGCCTATCCCACAAAAGGAGTACCCCGTGAAGATCACCATATCGGCCAGTTCCATCCTGATGAACGGTATACGGACCGTCCTGAACGTCGTCCCTCCGAAAACCACCCTGCCCATTCTGTCCAACATGTTGCTGGAGACGGAGGATGGCCATCTGACCATCGGCGCCACCGACCTGGATCTGTCCGTCGTGACGAAGATCCCCGCGCAGGTCACGGAAGCCGGATCGATTACGGTACCGGGAAGGAAATTCGCGGAGATGGTGCGCGAGTTGCCCGATGCGCCTGTAGAGATCGAGGTGGACGGCGTCAAGGTGGTCGTCCGATGCGACCGAGGGGTGTTCCGCCTCGTGGGCATTGAGAAAGAGGAGTACCCGGCGCTTCCGGACGTGCCGGCAGAAAAGACCGTAACGATCCCCTCTTCTTCACTGCAGCGGCTGATCCGGAAGACGGTGTACGCGGTGTCGAAGGACGAGACGCACCCCAGCCTGTGGGGCGCGTACCTGAGCATAGTAGAAGGGGCGGTGCGTATGGTCGCGACTGATGGGCACAGGCTGGCCAGGATGTCGCTGCCCGGCGAGGTTTCCGAAACGATAACCGAAGGGATCATCGTGCCCCCGAAGGCCCTGAATAACCTGTCGCGGGTCATCGGGGAATCGGAAGCGCCTTCCCGCATAACGATCGGGGACAATCACGTCGTATTCGACCTGGAGAACGCCCGGTTGTGCGTCAGGCTGATCGAAGCGACCTATCCCGATTACGAACGTTACATTCCGACCGATAACGAGAAGGTCGTCAAGGTGAACCGCGAAGTTTTTGAAGGGGCCGTGCGGCGCGTGTCTGTCCTTTCCAATTCGATTACCCGACAGATACAGCATGCTATAAGGCCGGGTTTCATCGAACTCAGTTCATCCAGCCACGACATCGGCGGAGAGGCCCGGGAGGAGGTGCCGGCCGAATACGAAGGAGAAGCGCTCGATACGACGTACGACTTCCGCTACCTGCTCGACGTCGTGGAGAGAATCGAAAGCGAAGACGTGGTCTTCAAACTTGATTCATCCATCAGTGCCGGGATCATCACTCCTTCGGAAGAAGAGGCCGAAGGAGAGGACTACCAGTGTCTGATCATGCCCGTCAGAGTTACCGGGTAACGAAACACAAAATGCTGAGCGGAGCGTTGTTTCTATAACCTAAGTTTCGCGCTGTGTTCAGACCGATGCACTTTCAATTATTTTCTCAAGCGCGTTTTCACCCGAGATCAACCGAAGCGCGATATCCAAGACGGCCACGTGGTTGACGATGGCGTGGTCCGGCGGGACGCGGACGGCGTCCTTTTCCGTAGTGACGATGCTGGAAGCGCCCGTTTCTTCCACCAGGGACAACGCCCGGTCCATTTCAGACGGGGTGTAAGGGTGGTGATCCGGGTATGCCAGGACCCGGCGTACCCGCCCTCCGGCGTCCGTGACGGTCTGCACAAAGGAAGCGGGATTGGCGATCCCGCAGAGGACGAGGACGTCGCGGCCGGCCAGCCACTCCACCGGCAGCGTCGAATCGTCGGATAGTCGTCTCAGCCCGACGGGGACATAGGTGGTTTCGATGATGGCCAGGTGGGGGAACCGGGTCTGTAGTCGCGCCGAGTCGATATCGTCGGAACGGGCTTGGTCCGTTCTGGTCAGCACCAGTGCGTGGGCCCGCCCGAGAGAGGAAAGCGGTTCGCGATATGGACCGGCAGGGAGCAAGTGCCGCGGGTTCGAGCGGCCGGAAGCGTCATGTACCACGATATCGACCTGGCGGCCTGTCCTCCTGTGCTGGAATCCGTCGTCCAGCAGGAGCACGTTCGCACCGTATTGTTCGATGGCGAGTCGTCCCGCCGCGGTGCGGCTCGGGCCGACGACCACCGGGACATCCGGCAGCATCGAGGCCAGAAAGGCCGGTTCATCGCCCACTTCCTGCCAGGTGGCCCCAGGTACGGCCGCGCGTGTCGCGCTGTTCCTTCTGCCATAGCCCCGGCTCAGCACGGCGGGCCTGTAGCCGGCATCTCTGAGTCGTCGGGCGAGATACCGCGTGACGGGCGTCTTCCCCGCGCCTCCCACCGTCAGCGCGCCGACGCTGATCACCGGCACCGGAAGTCCTTCGGCGTTGAGCAACTCCTTGTCGTACATCCAGTTGCGGAACCGTACCAGGACACCCATCAGCAAGGAAAGGGGCAGGAGCGCACAGCGCACGAAACGTATGACCGGGCTGCGTTCGTCCGGATCCAGGAACCTGGTGTACACGGGAGCACTTTCAAAGACGTCCAGCGGACCGGATTCACGAAGGTCCGGATCCAGAATCCACCGGTCGACCAGGTCCAGGGTACGGTCCACAGCCTTTGCGCGCATGCGCACGGCCTGTCGGGCGGCCGCACCGGTCTGCGCACGCTTGCCCGGGTCTTCCAGCAAAACCAGCCATTCCCGTGCAAGCTCTTCTTCGTCTTGCACGACCATGCCGCCCCCGGTTCGAAGCAGGGCCGCCGCGCTGGCCCGGACGTTCTCGGTGTGGGGGCCAAACAGGACGGGTATGCCGCATGCCGCGGGTTCCAGTACGTTGTGGCCGCCGAGCGGCACCAGCGTGGCGCCGACGAAGGCCATGTCCGCGGCGGCGTACATGGCGGACAGTTCGCCCATGGTGTCCAGGATGACCACGTCAAACTGAGCGGGATCCCGCATGTCCTGGCGAGTCCGGTGGGCGTACGCGAGTCCCGCCCCCCGCAGCATCTCCTCTACCTCCGGTACGCGATGAAGATGCCGGGGCGCCCAGATCAGTTTCACCTCCGGATGCCGTTCGCGCACCCGGGTGAAGGCCGCCAGCACGGCCCGTTCCTCTTCCACGGGCCGGGGGCACCCCGCCATGATGACCGGCATGGATTCGGGCAGGCCGAGATCATGACGCATCTGCTTCCGCGACGGGCCCTCCTGTCCGGCGGCGAGGTCGAACTTGACGTTGCCCGTCACACGCACCCGCCCCGGATCCGCGCCGAAGGCGATATACCGCTCTCCGTCGAGTGCGTGCTGGACCCCAAGGGCAGCCAGCAACCGCAGCATCTCCCTGAACAGCGGTTTCACGAAACGGTTCCGCGCGAGACTCCGGTCCGACATACGGCCGTTGACCAGGGCCACGGGGCAATCGTTGGCCGCCGCCGCCTTCAGCATACACGGCCAGAGTTCT
>JAJECR010000298.1 GCA_022821935.1 Candidatus Latescibacterota bacterium | reverse complement strand
TTGGGCATGAAGGTGGCGTACACGTTGTGCCGGAGGGCCACTTCCTTCACCACGAGGCGGTAGGTCATCGTGTAGTCCGCCATGGTCATGGCGTCGGTGTACCGCAGGGAGATCTCACTCTGGCTGGGCCCGCCTTCGTGGTGGCTGAACTCGACGCCGATGCCGATTTCTTCGAGGGCCATCACGGTATCGCGTCTGAGGTCGGTCGCCCAGTCCAGTGGCGTGAGGTCGAAGTAGCCGCCCTGGTCGAGGGGCTGGGGCGGACCTTCGCTGGACTTGAGGTAATAGTATTCCAGTTCAGGCTGGACGTAGAAGGTAAACCCGTGTTCCGCCGCGCGCTGGAGGCTCCTTTTGAGGATCTGGCGTGGATCGCCTTCGTAGGGCCGGGCGCCATCGGGGTCCAATATATCGCAGAACATGCTGCCCACGGCGCGCTGACGGGCGTCCGGGCGCCAGGGCAGGACCTGGAACGTGCTGGGATCCGGCATGGCGATCATGTCCTGCTCGCTGTGCCGGATGAATCCCTCGATGGACGAGCCGTCGAAGACCTCGCCGTCCTTCAGCGCGTCTTCCAGTTCCTCCACCGTGATGGAAAAGCTTTTCAAAAAGCCCAGTATATCCGTGAACCACAACTGGATGATCTTGACGTTGTGTTCCTGGGCCGTGTGGAGGACGTAATCCTTCGCCGCATCCGATGGATCGTTCATGCCTCACCTGTCAGGGGAACCAGACTGGCTATTTGGACGGCTTTACTTTTCTCTTGAGCTTCATCTCGCGGATCGCGGCCTTGCGTCTCTGCTCCTTGCGGAACCGCTGTCTCCGGAGTTCCTTCTGGCGTTCGCGCATACCCACTCCCTGGTGCATGTCCGGGCTCGAAGACCCGGACGGTTTATAGGGACTCCCCGCGAGCCGGATCATGGGGTTCGACGGAGAGTCTTTTCAGCTCGGATTCGGTCAGATTGTTATTGATTGCACCTGCAAGGACGATTATACAATCTAAACAGGACCACCTGTCCGGGCAATCAGTTTCTCGCGCGCGTCACGCACCCTGAATCCGTCTACCGACCGGAGTCTTCCTTGAGCCACGTACGTCTTCTTTCAAGATCGGATATGGCTTCCGTCCTCACCATGCCGGACGTGATCGAGGCCGTGGAAGCAGGATTCCGCTCAGCAGGCGAAAAAGACCATGTCCCCGTCCGCCTCCCTGTCCAGGTGGCGGACCGGCCGGCGGTCGCGCTTTTTATGCCGGCCTACCTGCACGGTTCCCGAACGCTGGGCGCCAAGGTCGTTTCCGCCTTCCACGACAACCCTTCCAGGGGTCTTCCGATGATCACGGGGTTCTACGTGCTGTGCGACGCGGAGACCGGCCGGCTCATCGCGCTGATGGACGCCACCTATCTCACCGGGATCCGGACGGCGGCGGCGTCCGCGGTGGCCACGAAGTACCTGGCGCGCAAGGATGCGAAGGTACTGGGCATAATCGGGGCGGGCGTCCAGGGCCGGTTTCACGCGGACGCGATCGCGGCGGTCCGACCCATCGAAAGGATCCTCGTGTACAACAGAACGGCCGAACGGGGCCGTGCCTTCGTGGAAGATCTTAATTCCAGGGGGATATCCTGCCGGCTGACGGAAACTGCTGCCGAATGCGCTGCCGAAGCGGACGTGCTCGCGGTCTGCACGTCCAGCAAGACACCCCTCTTCGACGGCGCCCTGGTTCGTCCCGGCACGCACATTAACGCCGTGGGCGTCTTCACTTCCGACTCGCAGGAACTGGACACCACGCTGATTCAGCGCGCCCGCGTTTTCGTGGACACGTACGAAGGCGCTTTTGAGGAAGCGGGCGATATCCTCGTCCCCCTGCGCGCGGGCGACATCGCGAGGGATCACGTCCGCGCGGAACTGACCGAACTGGTCACCGGTAGGAAGGCCGGCCGTACCAGCGAGGCGGAGATCACGGTGTTCAAGTCGGTGGGTTACGCCATGGAGGACGCGGTAACCGCCAGGCTGGCCTATGAGCGAGCGGTGGCGTCCGGGACAGGCACCGTCTTCGACCTGGAAGCATGAAGCACGTTCTGATCATCCGGTCGGGCGCACTCGGCGACCTGATCCTCACCCTGCCCGTACTCGCCGCGCTGAAGAAGCGCTACGACGGTATTTCTATCGACATGATGGGGGACCCGGGCCGCCTGTCGCTGCTGAAAAAGTGCGGATACGTGGACAACGTGCTGCCTGTCGACGACCGGAAATTCACTCCCCTGTACGCGCCCGGCGGGACCCCAAGGGGAACGGCATTAGAGGGTCTGCGATCCTACGACGCGATTTACTCCTACCTGCCCGATCCCGACGGGGTGTTTGCGGAGAACCTTCGAAGGTTCGCATCCGGCCCGGTGCTGACCGGGCGGACCCGACCTTCCGGCGGATGCAGGATCCACATGACCCGCGTGTTGATGGATGTCCTGAAGCCCCTTGGCGCTGACACCATCGACGAACCACCCGCGATTCGCCTTCCCTTGAGCGTGGCAACGGCAGATATCCAGAACCTGCCTTCGGACCGCACCCTGGTCGCCATACATCCGGGCAGCGGCGGATTGGCGAAATGCTGGTCGGCGGAGCGGTACGCGGCGCTGATCGAACGCCTGATCGACAGGGGCTACCGGCCGGTAGTCACCTTTGGGCCGGCGGACGACACGGTACGCCGCCGCATCCTCCCGCGCATCCCGGATCAAGACGTGCTTTTCGTGGAGGACCGTCCGCTCGTCGACCTGGCCGCCCTGTACGCCCGGTGCCATGCGATGATTGGCAATGATTCGGGTATGACCCACCTGGCCGCGGCGGCGGGCACGCCTGTCATAGCTCTTTTCGGTCCCACAGACCCGGCCGTCTGGGGCCCAAGGGGTAAACAGGTCCGGCTGTTGTGGGGAACCGGCGAGATCGCGACCGATTTGGGCAGGTTGATCTGGAAGGAGCCGTTTCGCCCGCGCAGCCTTGCAGAAATCCACGTGGAAACACCTATCCGAATGCTGGCAAACCTCGGCGTACCGGCCGGTAATGCAGATTAAGTAAGTTTCAGGAGATACGGGTCGTGCCTCGTATATACAACGTAGATACATAGGAAACTCGACGATGTGGATGCCGCTTGACACGATTTCCAAGTTGTGCTAAGTTCGCCGACATGCGACAAAACTGGTTGACTCTCCAGCGTTGGGGCGGGATAATCGCCATCGCCCTCTTCGTTCTCTCGACGACGCCTCATGACCACGACGACGACGAAGAGTGCGTAAACGGTACCTGTGTTGCGTGCCATGTCCAGAGTCAGCCGATAATCGATTCCACTGATCTCTCCGGTGAGCCCGAGGCACTCGATGTTTCGGTAAGCCGTATCTCGTTCGTATATGCCCAGGATCACCCCCGCAACGCGGAGATCCACGGCAAGGACTCCCGGGCGCCACCCGCCTGAATACCCCTCCAGTCCCATCGCAGGTTCAATCGCTGATGCCCAACGCCGTTGAGGGTCGATTGATGACTACCGTTCAATCGATGACCGCCTGGCGCATGGGTGATCGTTTTTCCGAATTTGGAATCCGCAGACGCACCAATAGCGCGGTCGTGATTCCGTATATCTTTCTACCCGGAGGGAGAGTCCATGGAAACCGATCCGGAGTCCCGGATGAAAAATGAAAGCGAGGTAGCGACGGCCGACGCACCTCAAAAGCAGGCCGCAGCAGCCGATGGAACTTCGACACCCGTGCTTGAGGCACGGTCGCTGTCCAAGCGTTACGGCGAGCTGGAGGCTGTCGCCGGCCTGGACCTGCGTGTCGAGCCATCGGAAATCTACTGTCTACTCGGCCCCAACGGTGCCGGCAAGACGACTACGATCCATCTTTTCCTGGGGTTCCTGGAACCGAATTCCGGAAGCGTGCACGTGATGGGTATGGACGTTGCCGACGAGCCTTTGAAGTCCAAAAACCACCTGGCCTATATTCCCGAGCAGGTCATGCTCTACCGCAACCTGAGCGGCCTGGAAAACCTGGCTTACTTCTCGGCGCTGGGCGGGAAGGAGTCTTTGTCAACGGAAAGGCTTTCCGAGATCCTCGTCGAAGCGGGCCTGCAGACGGAAGCGGTTCATTCCCGCGTCACCGAATACTCGAAGGGCATGCGGCAGAAAGTCGGCATCGCGATCGCCATCGCCAAGGAGGCCGACGCCCTGCTCCTCGACGAACCGACATCGGGCCTCGATCCCCAGGCGTCGAATGAATTCTCCGAATTGCTGGAACGACTCAAGGAACGGGGCGTCGCGGTGCTTATGGCGACCCACGACCTGTTCCGCGCAAAGGAGTCGGGCACGCGGATTGGAATCATGCGGTATGGGCGTCTCGTCGCGGAGATGACGACCGATGAAATCGGCCACGCGGACCTCGAACGCATCTACCTGGATCACATGCACGAATAGGAGCCGACCATGATCAGGCATATAGTCCGCAAGGAGTTCAGGGACGTGGTGCGGGATGGCCGCTTCCGATGGTGCGCCGCGCTGGTAGGCGCACTGCTCCTGGTCTCGCTGGGAACCGGATGGGTCCAGGCGCGCAAT
This sequence comes from Candidatus Latescibacterota bacterium, assembly GCA_022821935.1. GTDB lineage: Bacteria > JAAXHH01 > JAAXHH01 > JAAXHH01 > JAAXHH01 > JAAXHH01. The sequence continues at coordinate 3,283 of JAJECR010000298.1, read as the reverse complement.
GCGCAGAAGGAACTGGCCGCCGCACAGGCCACCGCCCGTGATCACTGGGAATCGCAGGGCGAGAAGAACCCCCATTCCGCGGCCCACTACGGCGTCTACGCCTTCAAACCGCGGCTGGCGTTGTCCTTTGTCGACGAGGGCGTGGATTCCTACGCGGGGACGTCGGTATTTCTGGAAGCCCACAGGCAGAACGATTTCCTGTTGCGTCCGGCACAGGACGCGACACCCGCACAGCGTTTCGGCGCCTTGACGGCGGCGCAGGTCCTTCAGCACCTGGTGCCGCTGCTCATCATCCTGCTGACCTTCGGCGCCTTCGCAGGCGAGCGTGAGCGTGGTACGCTGCGGCAGTTGCTGGCTACGGGCGTCGGACGCCTCGAGCTCGCATTGGGCAAGGCCCTCGGCGTAGCCGCTGCCCTGGCGCTGCTCCTGATACCCGCGGCACTCGTCGGGGCGGCCGCCATCGTCATAGGAAGCCCCGGACCGGCGGCATCTCCTATGGTTCGCGGCGCCGTGCTGACCGGCGTCTACCTGGTTTATTTCGCGACGTTTATCGGGCTGTCTCTCGCCGTCTCGGCAAGGGCCCCTTCGGCGCGGGCCGCACTGGTGGTTCTGCTGGCCATCTGGGTGGTTAACGGCCTCGTGGCGCCGCGTGTCGCGGTGGATCTGTCGAAATGGCTGTACCCGACGCCTTCGGCGATGGAGTTCGCTCAAACCCTTGGCAGGGAAATGGCCGGTGGCGTGGACGGCATCGAGCGTCCCGACCGGGCCGCTTCGACGCAGGAACTGCTTGACCAGTACAATCTGGAAAAAGTCGAGGACCTCCCCATAAACGCCATTGGTGTCTTTCTGCAGAAAAGCGAGGAATTCGGCAACCAGATCTACGACCGCAACTACGGTTCCCTCTGGAGCACCTTCGAGCGCCAGGGATACGTGCACGAAGCGCTCGCGGTGACGGCGCCCCTGCTGGCGGTTCGGACGCTTTCCATGGGCCTGGCCGGGACCGATGTCGAACAGCACCGGCACTTCGCCTCCGCCGCGGAGGAATACCGCCGGGTGTTGGTTGAGCGCCTGAACGGTGAGTTAACCGAAAATTCCCGTACCGGTGAAGTTTACCTTGCCGCTGCCGATCTCTGGTCGCAGATGCCGCCCTTTCGGTACGACGCCCCGACGTTGGCGTGGGTCCTTCAGAACCGTGCCCTGTCGCTCCTGGTTCTGGGGCTTTGGCTGGCCGGTGCGATTGCGGCCGTAGCGGCCGCCGTGCGCCGCGCGGAGGTGGCCTGACTATGAGGACCATGACTACGAAAACCATCTTGATAAACGAGTGGCGGCTACTTGCCGCAGACCGTATCCTGCGGATCGTACTGCCTCTATTTGTCGTCCTCTTCGCCTACGCGCTGGCCAACGGCATGGCCTGGGTCCGATTCCAGGAACACACGGTGCAGGTCGTGCGTGACGGGAATGTCGAACGGACCGACGCGTTGGAACGCGAACTGATCGCCATAGAAAGCGGAAGCGAGCCATCCTCCCCGTTCCGCGATCCCCGCGCCGCCAACGTGATGGGTGGAGCACGGGGGGCCCGATCCGTCGCGCTGGAACCCGGACCCCTGACCGCCCTGGCGGTGGGGCAAAGCGATCTCCTGCCGTACTACTACGATGTCACCATCAACACCAACGAATCCACCTTCCTTCAGAACGGCGAGGTGGAGAATCCCCTCAACCTCATGGTCGGACGATTCGATCTGGCCTTTGTGGCGGTCTATCTGCTGCCCCTGCTCGTGCTGGCCCTGAGTTTCAACGTGTTATCGGGGGAGCGGGAGCAGGGCACCCTGGCGCTGACGCTTTCCCAACCCGTGTCGGCGCGCCGCATCGTGGCCACGAAACTCGCGTTCCGGGCACTGCTTGTCATGGCCGTGGCCATAGGGGTTTCCGTTCTCGGCATACTGATCACAGGCAGCCTCGGATCGTCGGAGCCTTCCGGCAGGGCGCTGCTGTGGTGTGCGGCGCTGACTGTATACGCACTGTTCTGGTTCTCCCTTACCGCGTGGGTGAACAGCCTGGGTCGGTCATCCGCTTGGAACGCCACGGTGCTGGTGGGTGCCTGGCTCGTACTGGTGGTGGTGCTGCCGGCCGCAATCAACATCGCGGCGGGCCTGTTCCACCCGTTGCCCTCCCGGGTGGAGATGATCACTGCCCAGCGCGAAGCCTCGAACGATGCGGTAAGCCGCCGCAGCGAACTGCTCGCCCGCTACCTTGAGGACCATCCGGAACTGGCGGGTGGCGCGGTTGCGGATGAATCCAACAGGGCAGCACTCGCCTGGGCCGCCACGGAAGCAGTTAACCGGCGCCTGGAGGAGGTGTCGGCGCAACACCAGATACGTCGTGAAGAGCAAAGTGAACTGGTCCGTCGATACCGGTTCCTTTCCCCCGCGCTACTGGTCCAGGAAATGCTTATCGACGCGGCGGGAACCGGTGATGCGCGGTTCGCCCGGTTTCAGTCGCAGGTGCGCGAATTCGCAGATCAGTGGCGTTCCTTCTTCGTGCCGGCGATACTGGCCGGAGAGAAGATGTCGGCGGAGGTACTTCCCATGGTACCGAGATTTCAGTTTGTCGACGAGTCACTGGGCGACGTGGCCCGTCGCTCCGCGGTTCCGCTTTCGACGCTGATTATACTGGTCGGGCTGGTGAGCGTGGGCGCATGGGTCGGCCTTGGAAGGGTGCGCGGCGCCGGATGAGCCGGCTTCGGCCATCTTTCTAGAGACTTGGAGATGAAATGATACATCACATCAGTCGAGGAGCCGTTGACAACGCAGGCGTGTTCCTTTCCACGGCGTGCGCGATCCATTGCATGGCCGTGCCGCTGCTGGTAACGTTTCTGCCCCTTGTGGGTCTGGGTTTTCTTGCCAGCGAACCCGCCGAATTCGCCATAGTCGGCGCCGTCCTGCTTGCAGTCGGGAGCGTGGTCGCTGGCGTCAGGTACCACAGGCGATGGCGGGCGTTTCTCACGCTCGTGTTGGCCGTGGGGGTTATCACGGCGGGTTACATCGCGGCCGAAGGGAGCTTCGAGGTCATCCTCCATGTAACCGGGGGCGTTCTGCTGGCGTCAACCCACCTCCTGAACAGGCACCTGTGCAGGACGTGTCCCGCGTCGGATTGCGGATAGATCCGTTAGACTTCATCGTATCGACACGGTCTTCCGTCTTTGTCGATCGAATCGTCGATTGACGTCACCCCGCTAAGGGGTCGAACGACCAGGCCGCCTTGCCCGTCCTGTCCACGGTAAGGC
>JAJECR010000139.1 GCA_022821935.1 Candidatus Latescibacterota bacterium | reverse complement strand
TCGAAGGAAAAATGGGGCCCTCCGCCCATATCAGGCAGGAGGGCGTGCACGTCATTCTCGTGAACGACCGCGAGCAGCCCTTCGACACCGCCTTTTCGGAATCCCTCGGCCTCGACCCGCGGGAAATGCGCTATATCGGCGTCAAGTCCTCCGCCCACTTCCGGGCGGGCTTCGAACCCTGGGCGGGAGTCATACACGTGGTCTCGGAGCCCAGCGTACACGACATGCGCACGTTGACCTTCCACCGTCTGGGCAGGAAACTCTATCCACTGGACTAAGACCGGGACTGTATTTCCGATCCCGACGAACCGGTGTCGGCGCTCCGCGACCGGGCCCTTAAGAATCAAAACATGAGCGTACCTTCAGAAAAAATCGATACGTCCTCGATCTGGTTCGACCACCAGACGCTGATCAGGAACGTGGACGTCCTCCTCACGGTATACGACCAGGCGGCGCAGGGCGTGCTGGACCTGGCGAACAGCGAGGGTTACTTCGAAGGCGTGGATCCCGATCTGCTGAAGTGGCCGCCCTCCCGGACGCCCGATGGCGCTATAGGCCTTGAGGGCCTGGGTTACCGCGCCCGGCTTATCGGCGCGATCTACGAAGGCGTGCCCAGGCTGCGCGACCAGAGGATGGGGGAGGCCTACGACCAGCTGCGGCGGGTTGCGCCCGACTACTACCAGGCGGTGCAACTGTACGCACGGGTCAGAGAACAGTTCCTCCGCAATGAGCAGGGCACGGGAGCACAGTTTCTCGCGCTCTACCAGACAATCTACGTCGAGGCGCTCCGGGCGAGTAACGTATTTACCCCGGACGAAGGGGAGGCCGCCCTGGCCGGGGCCAGGCTGTCCCGCGTCCCCCTGTCGCACGCCCAGCCCGTGGCCGAGAAGCTCAAGGCCATCGTGCCGGAGGACGATCCCCTGTGGCAGACGACCTACGCGTGCACACTCGACGGTAAAGACACCGAATCGAAGCTGAGGGACATCTTTCACCATACCGCGCAGAATACACTCGAATACCTGGCCGCCGGTGAGCTGCTCGCCGTTCGCTACAACACCTATACCAACTTCGCGTGGTTCGGTTGCGCGGTGTGGAAGATCATCAGTGACGCCGAACTGCTGGCCGAGTTCTGCCGCCGGCACGTCCCGAGCAAATACATACAGCGCAAGATCGACGGCATTCAGGAGGATATCCTGCTCGGCCAGGCCATGATGGTGGAGTTCTTCCAGGCCCACCAGGAAAACCCCGCCCAGCTCAAGCCGACCGGGTACTGGTACGGCCACCATTATACGAGCCTGACGCGAGACATGATCGATCTGACCAACGGCCTGATGGAAAAGTGCAACCTGGTCATCCACAGGATCAACCAGCACATGAAGAACGGGGAGGATGAGACGAAAATCCCTGATGAACTCGCCTCCATGCTGCAGCCCATGGCGGTTCCTCCCCTGCTGGAAAGGAGCGCCGCCGGCCATTTCCTTGAATATCCGCACGTAGGCCGAAACGCCCGGTATTCGCCGATACAGCGCGCCACCAGACTCACCCGGTGGATCGGGGCGTCCTGGCGGTACGTAAGAAACAAACTCGCGATCGAGGAAGAGGGCCTGGACGACCGGGAGCGGCTCGACGCGGCCTGGCACAACAGCCTGACCTGGGCCGACAGGACACTGAAGATCTTCGGCATAACGGTCAAGGTGCACGTCGATCCCATGGTAGGGGAACTGGCCCGCGTTCTCAAGTTGCACGAGGGCCGTTACAAGGTCCTTTTCTTTCCCACGCACCAGAGTGTCTTCGACCATCCCGTCATGTACAAAGTGCTGCAGTCCCCCGTCCTGCTGGACGCGCTGGGCTGGGAGGAATCGCGCCCCTGCACCATCCTGTCCCGGTCCGGCCTTACGGAGTACGTAACGCTCCGCCTGGGTTCGTGGAGCACGACGTTGTTCGGGGTGAACGCGGCGGAATTCGACCGGCTGCTCGAGGAGGTCGACGGATACGTGGTCCTTCCCCGCGCCGGGGACACCAACAACGCGACCCAGCGATTCGCCGGACTGCTGGAAGAGCGGCCGGGCATCATATACGCCGCGGGGACCACGGCGGCCTTCGATATCCAGTCCATCCCCCTGCAGCACGGCCTGTTCAGCAAGATACCGCCGGACGTCGTGCTCATACCCATGGCCTTCAGGGGGATTCATTCCATCTGGCCCAAGTGTCCCAGGCGGAACATACGCATAAATCCCGGACTCGTCGAAGTCGTCGTGGCGCCGCCCATGATGGGAGAAACCACGCTGTTCCCCCGGCGCCGGTCCCTCAGACCCCAGATCGAACCCGCGGCGTTGTTCCAGGCCGTGCAGATCGTTCACCTGCTGAATCCGAATCATCGGCCTTAGCCGAAGTCGAGACCAGGGCCGATGACAAGCAAACAGGCATGCTCATGAATATACCATCCCGATCCCTTCTTTGCCTCCTGCTGGGCTTCGCGCTTGCCAGCCTGGAAGCGGGCGATGCGGCGGCTTCCAGGGTCGACGTCATCAGGTTGACCGGCCCGATCGGTCCGATCAGCGTCCAGCACGTTACCGCCGCGATCGAAAGGGCGGAAGACGACCGGTCGGAATGCCTGGTGATCCTGCTCGACACCCCCGGCGGGCTGCTCCAGTCCACCCAGATGATGATAAAGGACATGCTCGCGTCCAACGTGCCCGTCGTGGTCTACGTGTCGCCCAGCGGCGCGGGCGCCGGATCGGCGGGCGTGTTCATCACCATGAGCGCCCACGTCGCCGCCATGGCGCCGGGCACGAGCATCGGCGCGGCCAGCCCGGTGGGCATCGGCGGCGCGGTCGCGGACTCGACCATGCAGGAGAAAGTCGAGAACTTCTCCGTGAGTTATATCCGGTCCATCGCCGACAAGCACGGCCGTAACGCGGACTGGGCGGAACAGGCGGTGCGGAAGGCCGAAGCCCTGACCGACCGGGAAGCTGTTGAGCAGAACGTCGTGGACCTCAGCGTCGCCACGCTGGACTCCCTGCTCATACGGATCGACGGAACCGTGGTGGAAGTCCGGGAAGGCAGCCGGGTATTGCGCACGAAGGACGCCGAGGTGAGCATTCGTGAAATGAGCTGGCATCACCGGGTACTGAACGTGCTCTCCAATCCCAACATCGCCTATCTCCTGATGATGCTCGGGTTCTACGGGCTCATCTACGAGTTCATCAACCCCGGTGCCATTTTCCCCGGCGTCGTGGGCGGCATGTGCATTGTCATCGGGCTTTTCGCCCTGCAGACGCTGCCCATAAACTACGCCGGACTGCTGCTCATCCTGCTCGGATTGGGGCTGTTCGTGGCGGAACTGTTCGTGGCCAGCGGGGGCCTCCTGACCCTCGGCGGCGCCGTTTCCTTCACGATCGGTTCGATGATGCTCATCGATTCGCCCGATCCCTATCTGCGCATTTCCCTGTATGCCATCATTCCGGCCGTGATCGCGACTGCAGCCTTCACGCTCTTCGCCGTGGGCTACGCGCTGAAAGCCCAGAAGCGGCGCACGACCACCGGCAGCCAGGGACTGATCGGCGAGACGGGCCGCGCGCACACGGCCGTGGACGACCGGAACGGCAAAGTGTTCGTCCACGGCGAATACTGGTTCGCCACGAGCGAAACGCCCATCGAGCCCGATACGCCGATTCGGGTAGTGGAGGTCAATGGCCTGCGACTCAAGGTGGAAAGCCTGGAATCAGGTACGGATGCAACGTAATAAGGGGAGGACGCCCATGTTCTTTGACGGATTTCAGCTATCGACGATCGTAATCATCCTGATCCTCATCATACTCTTCACCAACGCGGTCAAGATACTCCGCGAATACGAACGGGGTGTGATATTCCGGCTGGGCCGGCTTTCCAAGGCCCTCATCGGGAAGAACGGCCCCGGTATCATTATCCTGATCCCCGGCATCGATAAAATGGAAAAGGTCAGCCTGCGCACTGTGACCAAGGACGTGCCGGCCCAGGACGTGATTACCCGGGACAACGTGTCCATCAAGGTCAACGCGGTGATATACTTCCGGGTCATCGACCCCGAACGGGCGATAACCGAGGTGGAGGATTTCCTGCAGGCGACCCACCAGTTGGCCCAGACCTCGTTGCGGAGCGTACTCGGGCAGGTGGAACTGGACGATCTGCTGTCCAACCGGGACAAGATCAACGAGGACCTGCAGATCCTGCTGGACCAGCAGACCGAACCCTGGGGCATCAAGGTGTCCATGGTCGTCATCAAGAACGTCGACCTGCCCATCGAGATGCAGCGGGCTATGGCCAAGCAGGCGGAAGCGGAGCGGGAACGCCGGGCAAAGGTCATCAACGCCTTGGGAGAGCAACAGGCCGCAGAAAAACTCTCCGAGGCCGCCCACGTCATGGGCACCCATCCCGTCGCCGTGCAGTTGCGTTACCTGCAGACTCTTTCGGTCGTGGCGGCGGAGAACAATTCCACTACGCTGTTCCCCGTCCCCATCGACCTTTTCAAGCCTTTTGTGGAAGCGATGAAACCGGCGGTTACGGGCGGCATTCCGGCGACGGGTTCCGACGCGGCGAATCCGGATTCCGGCGCGGCCGAGCGTCCGGGCGAGGAGGCGCGATAGCTTACGAGATCGTCTGATCGAAATCCGACTGAATCGGTCAACACGCAATGTTTCCAATGACCCGCAGAAAGGATGATGCGATGACCGATTTACAGGGAGTAACACCGATCAGGGACTGGCCGGAGGACGAAAAGCCCAGGGAGCGGCTGCTCAAGTACGGAATCCACACGCTTTCGGACACGGAACTGATCGCGTTGCTGCTGCGCACGGGGAATGGTTCCGGGGGGAGGGACGTCATTGAAATCTCCCGGGACCTGCTGCAGCATTTCGGAGGACTGCGCCACCTCGCCACCCGGGAATTGAGCGAGTTGTGCCGGGTGTCGGGCGTGGGACCCGTCAAGGCCGCCCAGATCGCCTCCGCCATCGAAATCGGCCGCCGGCTCGAAGCGCAGGACATGGAAAAAAAGTCCTTCGTTTCGAGCACCGACGTGGCGCGCTACTTCATGCCGAGACTCCGGGACCTGCGCAAGGAGATCTTCATGGTCCTGATGCTCGACGCACGCAACTGCCTCATCCGCGGCGTGACCGTATCGGTGGGCAGTCTTACCGCGAGCATCGTCCATCCCCGCGAGGTGTTCAAACCTGCCATTCTCGATTCGGCCGCGTCCGTAATCTTCGTACACAACCACCCCAGCGGCGATCCCACCCCGAGCCAGGACGACCTCAAGATCACGGCCCAACTAGTCGACGCGGGCCAGATGATCGACATCAAGGTACTGGATCATATCATCATCGGACGAAAGTCCTTTACCAGTCTGGCCGGCAAGGGTTTAATATAGCGGCGGAACGGCGGCACAGAGGCAACGGGAGATTACCGTGGGTTCTTCGGGCGATGAAAAGATCAGAATAGGCTTCGTCGGCGCGGGATTCATGGGACAACTGGTCCACCTGCCCAATTTCACGGAAATGGCCGGGTGCGAGGTGGTCGCCCTGGCCGACCGGAGGCCCAGGCTGGCGCGCCTGGTGGCGGACCGTTTCAACTTGCCCGGGGTCTGCGGATCGCACGAGGAACTCTGCGCCGACCCCTCGATAGACGCCATCGTGCAGATCACCTCCGACGACGCCCACGCGCCGGTTTCCATCGACGCGTTGAACGCGGGCAAGCACGTCTATCTCGAGAAGCCCATGGCGACCAACCTGTCCGACGCGCGCCGCATGGTGGAAGCCGCCGAACAGAGCGAACGGCATCTGATGGTCGGGTACATGAAACGGTTCGATACCGGTGTTGAAATGGCCCGCTCGATCATCGACGAACTGCGGTCATCCGGCGAACTCGGGGCGATTACCCATGCCAGGGGCCACTGCTTCGCGGGAGACTGGGTCTGCAACGCCGGCACGCCGATAAAAACGGACGAAACCTACCCTGAAATCGTACCCCGTCCGCCGGATTGGCTCGAGCAGGAGCGAATCGGGGAGATTTACAGCACAAACAACCTGTACTGCCACAACATCAACCTGATGCGCTACCTGCTGGGCGACGTCCATGAACTGAGATATGCGACCCTTGACGGTCCGACCAAACTGATGGTCTTCACCATGGACGGTTATGACGCGGTACTGGAACTGGGACGGTTGTCGGCGAATTTCTGGGACGAGGGCGTGAAGGTGTATTTCGAGGATGGATGGGTGGAGATACATACCCCTCCGCCGCTGCTTAGGAACGTGCCGGCAAGGGTCTCCGTCTACAGGGCTGGCGCCATACAGCAGCACGCCCAGCCGCAGGCTCCGAGGGACTGGGCGTTTCGCCGGGCGAACGCCCACTTCGTCGCGTGTATACGGTCCGGCGCAACGGTCCGGTCCTCTGGGGCGGATTCCATCCGTGACCAGGAACTGCTGGAGGATGCCTACAGGCGGTTCTGAGCGCATCCGGTTGGTTAGTTGTTTATATAGTGGAAGGATATAGAACAAGGAGTAAGAGACTGAAATGATGGAACCATCCGAAATCAAAAATGCGCTGGAAGCCTGTCGAAATCAACTGGCCTATCTCTGGAGGGGCCTTTGACATAGAAAACAGGCGGGAGGAGACGGCTCGTCTCGAAGGCGTCATGGGGGAGCCGGACTTCTGGAACAACCAGGCGAAGGCCCAGGCCGTCAGCAGGCAGATCAGCGACCACAAGAAGATCATCGACGGTTGGAACGAAATGGACAGCCAGGCCGAAGACCTGGAAACGCTCTTTGAATTGGCCGCCGAGGAGGACGACCGGGACGCTTTCGACGAGATAGAAGACGGGGTCCGGTCGCTGCAGAGCCTCCTGGAAGCGGCAACGCTGCAGAGCATGCTGTCGGCTCCGGACGATACGAAGAACGCCATCGTTTCCATTCATCCGGGAGCAGGCGGCACGGAGTCCCAGGACTGGGCCGAGATGCTCATGCGCATGTATCTCCGCTGGATGGAATCCCGGGACTACGCCTTCGATACCCTGGACCTACAGCCGGGCGAGGAAGCCGGCATCAAGAGCGTATCCATCGAAGTTACCGGTGAATACGCATACGGCTACCTCAAGGCGGAAGCCGGGGTCCACCGTCTCGTCCGCATCTCGCCCTTCGACTCGAATCACCGGCGGCACACCTCCTTCGCCTCGGTTTCCGTGTTACCTGAAATCGATGACCCGGGCGATATCGATCTCAACGAGACGGACCTGGAAATCGACGTCTACCGGGCGAGCGGCGCCGGCGGCCAGCACGTGAACAAGACTTCGTCGGCGGTGCGCATCACGCACAAACCCTCCGGCATTGTCGTCCAATGCCAATCGGAGCGGTCCCAGCACCGCAACCGGGAAAGCGCTATGAAGGTGCTGATGTCCCGCCTCTACCAGCAGCGCCAGGACGCGATCCGGGAGAAAAGGGAACGCCTCGAAGGCGACAAGAAGGAGATCGCCTGGGGCAGCCAGATCCGGTCCTACGTATTCCACCCCTACACCATGGTCAAGGACCATCGCACCGGTACGGAAGTCGGGAATATCCAGTCCGTGATGAACGGAGGAATAGACACCTTCATCGAGGACTACCTCCGGCGTGACGATCCCGTTAACAGCGCGTAATCTCTGCCGGTTCGCGCCCATTCCCGCCCCCCTTCGAGAAGCCCTTTTTAGTTGACACGAAGACCGGGTGCGCCTATATTCCGGCACCCGTCTGACCAGTACGTCGACTGTGTCGACTATGCCGACGGAACGTCGCACAGTCCGCTCACCGCCCCGTCAACCATCCGGCAACAGCCACAGAGACCTTCGGAGCAACCGGGTGAACAGCCCGAACGATTTCAACCGGCAAAGGCACGACAAGCTCGACGAGATCCGCGCGCGCGGCATCGATCCGTACCCCGTCCGCTACGACGTTTCCCATCCCGCCCAGTCCATACTCGAGCATGCGGAGGACCTGATCGAGTCCGCCGAGCCGGTCACGGTGGCGGGACGGATCGTTTCCAAGCGAGGCCATGGCAAGTCCGGCTTTGCCCACCTGCTCGACCGGACCGGTCGGATTCAGATCTACGTCCGCCTCGACCGGATCGGATCCGCCGAATTCGAAATCTACGACGAGTTGATCGAGGTGGGTGACTACCTGGGCGTCAGGGGCGCCGTCTTCCGGACCCGTACCGGCGAGATCACGGTCATGGCGGATGAACTGAAGCTGCTGTCCAAGTCTCTCCGCGCGCTGCCCGAGAAATGGCACGGCCTGCGGGACATCGAGACAAGGTACCGGCAGCGCTACGTGGACCTCATCATCAACCCCGGCGTCAAGGAGGTCTTCCTCAAGCGTTCGCGGCTCATCCGGTCCATTCAGCGGTTCATGGACGGCGAAGGATTCGTCGAAGTCGAAACGCCAATCCTGCAGCCGCTTTACGGCGGCGCGCTGGCAAGACCTTTCAGGACCCACCACCAGGCCCTGGACATGCCCCTCTTCATGCGGATCGCCGACGAGCTCTATCTCAAGCGGCTGATCGTCGGGGGCATGGAACGCGTATACGAAATAGGGCACGACTTCCGCAACGAAGGGATCGATCGCACCCACAACCCCGAATTCACCATGCTGGAGTTCTACATCGCCTACGTGGATTACCGGTTCATCATGGACCTGGTGGAAAGGCTCTTCGTCAGCGTCTTCCAGGATGTTGCCGGCACGCTGGACCACGCGTACCAGGGCCAGTCCATCGACATGACCCCGCCCTGGCCGCGGATTTCCATGCTCGATGCCATACGCGAGTACGCAGAGATCGACGTCTCCGGCAAGACGGCACAGGAACTCGCGCGGGTATGCCTTGACCGCGGACTGGAAGTAAACGTCGAACTCGGCAGAGGCAAAATGATCGACGAACTCTTCGAGCGTTTCGTGCAGGACCGCCTGGTGAACCCGACCTTCATCACGGACTATCCCGTGGAGATATCCCCCCTGGCCAAGCGGCACCGGGAAAACCCCGAACTCACCGAAAGATTCGAGCTGTTCATCTGCGGGAGCGAGTTTGCCAACGCGTTTTCCGAGTTGAACGATCCGTTGGACCAGCGCCGCCGATTCGAGGAGCAGGCGGAGATGCAGCGAAAGGGCGACGGGGAAGCGCACGCCATGGACGAGGACTTCCTGCGGGCGATGGAGTACGGCATGCCGCCCACCGGGGGGTGCGGCATTGGCATCGACCGGCTGGCCATGCTGGTCACGGATTCCGCGAACATCAAAGACGTACTCCTTTTCCCCCACATGCGCAGAGAGTCACCTGATGGCACTACGTAGACGGTGGTCATATGAATGGTTCATCGCCCTGAGATATCTGCGCTCCAAGCGCCAGACCCGCTTTGTCTCCATCATCACCTACATATCCGTCGGCGGTGTCCTGGTAGGCGTGGCCGCCCTGGTTATCGTCCTTTCCCTGTTCAACGGCTTCGAGAGCGAGGTGCGGGAACGCATCATCGGAGAACGGGCGCATATAAATGTCTACGCGCTCCTTGGCGATGGCTCCATTTCCGAATACGATTCGCTGATAGACATCATCCTGTCGGTGGACGAGGTGGTCTCGGCCGCTCCCTACGTGCAGGAGAAAGCCGTTTTCTCGCCGGTGCCGGCCACACGGAACGCGGCGGCGGGCGTCATTGTGAACGGACTGGACATCGAATCCGGCCGCCTGGCCGCGAACCTCGAGGACAACATCGCCTTCGGATCCATGGATCTGACGGCCGCGCCCGATCTGGACAACCCGGCGGGGAGGCCGCTGCCCGGTATCGTCCTCGGCCGGGGCCTGGCCGACCAGTTGGGACTCATCGTCGGTGAGAAGGCGGCCCTGGGCAATATCCAGAGTTTCTCCCTGACCTCGGCGCTCACCCCCTACATCCGGCCCTACCGCGTAACGGGCATTTCGGAAACCGGCTTCTACGAGTACGACGCCACCTCGGTATACGTCTCCCTGGACGAGGCACAGAAACTGTTCAGACTCGGCGACGCCATTAACGGAATTGCCGTGAAAGTCACCCACCGGGACGAGGCGCGCCGCATCGCCGAAGTGATCGAAGCGGATCTCAACCGGTACGCGGAGGAGAAGGCCGATTCATCTGTTGCGTCAAACCCTCCCATAGCGTATTTTACGGTAGACTGGATGCAGCGGCACAAGGGGCTGTTCCGGTGGATGACCCTCGAGAAATGGGGTTCTTTCGCCATACTCAACCTGATCATCCTGGTGGCCGCGTTCAACATCGCCAGCACCCTGATCATGGTCGTGCTGGAGAAGACCAGGGACATCGGCATTCTGAAGTCCATGGGCGCTACCGCCCGCAGCGTAACCAGGGTGTTCATCATCCAGGGTTCCGTGGTCGGCGTCGTCGGCACCCTGCTCGGTTGTGCGATCGGTTATGCGCTCTGCTGGATGCAGATTACGTTTGAGTTCATTTCCCTGCCGCCGGAGATCTATCTGATCGACGCGCTGCCCGTAAAGGTCGACATACTCGATTTCGTCAGCGTTGCCGCGGGTTCCATGCTGATCTGCATGCTCGCGGCCGTCTATCCGGCCAGGAAAGCCGCGGGACTGGTTCCGGTCGAAGCGATACGACATGAGTAACGAAGCGGGCCGGGCTGGACAAAGGAAGGCACCC
>JAJECR010000330.1 GCA_022821935.1 Candidatus Latescibacterota bacterium | reverse complement strand
TGATGTGAATCTTGTCGCCCGGCCTAAGCGTGCAGGATGCGCCGGGCAGCTCGATCTTGACGTGTTCCTCCGACTGGCGCAGGACGGACGCGCCGTCCACGCCGCGGACGGTCTGCAGGCCCATGTCGTTGGTCATGGTCTTCAGGCCTGCGTCGCCGACGGCAAGTTCGTCGCCTGGCCGGCTGACGACGGTGGCGTAGATGGTCAGCGCGCAGTCGAACTCGGGTATGCGTTTCTGGTAGGTCCCGTCCATCAGGATGTAGGAACCCGCCTGCACTTCGTTCACCCCCGGGAAAGTCCCGGTGACCTTGTACGTCCCCGTGCCACCGCCGCTGACCAGGTCCACGGGCAGGCCTCGCTCGCGGATGTAATCGGCCGTCTGGGTCAGCATCGTCATGGATTCCCGGCACCCCGCGTAGCGTTCCTCGTCGTTCGGGTTACCGATGATGTGGCCCTCGTAGCCCATCACCCCGCGGAAGATGACGCCGGGATGCCGGTCGATGGCCTGGGCGAGTTGCCAGGCGGGTTCTCCGGGCGGCACGCCGCAGCGCTCCATGCCCACGTCGACCTCGATGATCATGTTCACCCGGGTGCCGGCGGCGATAGCCGCGTCGGAGATCTCCCGCACGTTCTCTTCATGGTCGGCGGCAACGATGACGTCCGAATGGCGGGCGAGGGCGACCAGGCGGTCGATCTTTACCCGTCCCACGACCTGGTTGGCCACGAGAATGTCCCGTATGCCCGCAGCGGCCATGACCTCCGCCTCCCCCAGCTTGGCGCAGGTGACGCCCCGGGCGCCGGCCTCGATCTGCCGGTGGGCGAGAACGGGAGTCTTGTGCGTCTTCGTATGGGGCCGTAGATGGGCGTCCTTGCCGGCGAAGAACTCCGCCATGCGGGTGATGTTGCCTTCCATCAGGTCCAGGTCGATCACCAGGGCCGGGGTGTCGATGTCTTCGATCGGGCTGCCGGGACGGGCCATGGGTCGCGCTCCTCGATAGATCGGATTCGAGCGGGTAATGGCTTGTTCAATGTATAGCCGGCCAAGTGTGTTCAAAGTATAGCCGGACGAGTTGGTGGCGTACAGCGTATTATGCCTGCCAGTCCCTCGAATCCGGGACGGGCAGGGTGCTGCCGTTCTCGGCGATGGACTGCTGGCTGACGAGGCCGGGCAGGGTCATGTCCATGGCTTCGTGCAGGCCGATGGACGGCTTGCGGCGTCCTTCCGCGGCATCGATGAATTCCACGAGTTCGTGGTAGTCGCTCCCCCCGTGTCCCGCGCCCCGCGCTGCCGCCGCCTTCATCGAGTCGGGCAGGAACTCATCCTCCAGTTCGTGGAGGTCCATCCACGTGTTCTCGTCCTCGCACCTGGAACGCAGCCAGATCCGGTATGCCTGTCCCGGGCCGCGCGCCGATTCGTAGCAGCCGTCGGTGCCCTGGAGCTGGTAGTTGGTCAGCGCGTGGGGCCGGTCGGAAGTGAGGTCCATCCGGATCTTGGCCAGGCCGCCGCCTGCCATCTTGCACAGCATGACGCTGGTGTCCTGGGCGTAGGGTTTGCTCTCCGCGTCGAGGTAGTGGTGGCCGCTGCCGTGGCAGGTGACATGGGCTACGCGGTCGTCGAACCACTGGAGGATGGGACCCAGGCTGTGGGTCCCGTAGGTGATGCCGTCGATGCCGGACTGCCAGTGGCGGCGCCAGACCTGTTCGGGCGGCAGGCCCCGGGCTGCCAGGCGGTGCTCGTCGTAGCCTTTGAGCTCGTGGAGGTATTCGCCCTCCGCGTAGTAGGGCGTGCCGAAATGCCCCGCCTTTACCAGTTCCCTGACCAGCACGTTTTCCCGGATGTAGGTGTAGTTTTCGCCCATCATGTACACGCCACGCGACGCCTTCGCCGCCTCCACGATCCCCCGGCATTCCTCGATCGAAACCGCCGCCGGCACTTCGCTGAAAACGTGCAGCCCCCGGTTGAGGGCGGAGATAGCCTGCGGCGCGTGCAGGGGCATAGGCGTGGCGATGATCACGCCGTCCAGGTCGGACCGTTCCAGCATATCGCCGAAATCCGTGTATTGTTCCGAAGCGCCCAGCAATTCCGCCGTGGCGGGCAGCGCCTCGACGTCGATATCGCACACGGCATGGACGCGGACCCGGGGCAGGGCGTCGCAGGCGATGCGAAAACTCATGCCCCGGCCGCAGGCGCCGGCGATACCCAGGTGAAACTGTTCGTGGCGAGCGTTCATGGATAGCTGGCTCCTATGGATCGCGGGTGCGATCCATTCCGTCGATCCGCTCCATCGATCTACACAGCCGATCCGTCCGTCGATCCATTCCGTCGTTTCGATCCATCGATCTACACTGTCGATCCGCTCCGCTTATCCCTTTTGTAATCCCACCTGCAGCGGTCAGTTCACCAGCGTGGCGATCCGCCGCATGCACACCGCCAGGAAGATCTCCTGGGCGCCCGGAAGGTCCTGGTGGGCATCGCTTTCGATGAAGTGGTTCATCGTCATGATGATAAGGTACACCGAAAGCGTGTCAACCGGGCTTTGCTCGACGACGGGGTGACTGTCGCGGATCAGCGCGGCCAGCATCCGGGCCTGTTCCATCATGGTTTCCACGTCGTTGCGCTCGTAGGCCTGGGTGAACAGCGCGAACAGGCTTTCCACGCCCCGTCTCGTATCTTCAGGCACGGCCTTCGATTCGGTCAGGCGGGTGACCGTGCGTTTGATCATGGTTTCGAGTGCGCCGTAACGCTCGTTCTCCTCCATGGACAGCAGCTTGTAGAAACGGTCCCCGGCGCCCAGCGTGTAGCAGATGTTGTTGAGCAACTGTAGCCGCACCGCGGGCGAGGTGAAGGACCCGAGCCGGTCGAAGGTCGGCTTGATGATGCGGTAGTCCTCGCGGTGACTCAGAGCTTCCACGAGCGTGGGGAAGGTCAGCGGGTCGACGTTGTTGGAGAAGTGCCAGAACAAGAGTTCCTGCACGTCGTCGCCTTCCATCTGTCCCAGGCCGGAAATGGCGCTGATCTGCACCCGGGGATCTTCGTCTTCCAGGGCCTCCACCAGCGCGTCCACCGC
>JAJECR010000372.1 GCA_022821935.1 Candidatus Latescibacterota bacterium | reverse complement strand
AGCGCCGACTTCGCCTACGAGCTCGACTTCTGGGGCCGCAATCGCAACGACGCGCAAGCCGCGGGCGCCGAACTGGTGGCGACGGAGGCGGACTACCTGAGCGCGCGCATGGGGGTGCTGGCCGAGACCGTCCGTACCTACCTGGAAATTGCCAATCTGCGTCACCAGCACAGGCTGGCGGGCGAAATCGTGGACGTCCTCCTTCAACTGGAATCGCTGGCCGAGTCCAGGTATGAACGCGGGTTGACCGATCTGGGCGGTCTCCACGCGGCGCGGCGGAGTCTGCGCGAAGCCCAGGCCGAATTGCCGCAGATCGAAGCGCTGCGGGCGGACGCCGAGGGACGGCTGTGGATACTCATGGGCGGATTCCGAGCCGACCTGGCCCATATGCTCTCTGATTCCCTCAGGCCGTCCGCCGCGCTTGATCCCGTCCCGGCAGGTATTCCGGCCGACCTCATGGCTCAGCGTCCCGATGTCCTCGCGGCCATGCAGCGCGTGGAGGCGGCGCGGTTCTCGGTCGGCGCACGCCGCGCGGACCTGCTGCCGAGGTTGTCTCTGCAGGGCGCGATCGGGCTACAGAGTACGGATTCGGGCGATTGGTTCGATCCGGATCAATGGTTCCGCAACCTGACGGCCAACCTGCTTGGTCCCGTGTTCCAGGGTTCCAGGTTACAAAACAACGTCGCGCTCGCGGAAGCCAGGCTGAACGAAGCGGCGGCCGCCTACGGGCGATCCGTGGTAACCGCCGTAAACGAGGTTGAAACCGCGCTTATGGCGCTCGAAGCCAACCGGCGGCGGCATGCGCTGCTGGTTTCCCTTTTCAAAGAAACACGGGCTGAATCCGCTTTGCAGGAGCAGAGATTCGTATCGGGTGTGGGCGAATATGAAGCGTTCCTGGCAGCGGAGCAGACTCATTTGGCTACAAAGTCGACACTTGCCGCGGCGATGCGAGATCTGGGTTATGCCCGCCTCGCCTTGCACCGCGCACTGGGGGGTACCTGGACCGCCGCCGATCATGAGGACCTCCGGCGATAACAACCGGACCGGCGTTCCCAGTCTCGCCCTCCAACGGAGTGAATACCTATTTCGCGTATATCCAGTTTTCTCGTTGCCGGCGGCGTTCTAGGCATTTCCGTGGCACTGGCCGCCCTGCTGATCTCACTGGCCCCGGAACCGACGCGAACTGAACAGCCGCCCCAGGTACCCTTTGTTCAGACCGGTCTGGTCACCGCCGGATCCGGCCCGGTACCGGTAATCGGGGCCGGCACCGTAAGGCCAAGCGCAGAGGTGGATATCGTTCCCCAGGTGGGCGGCAAGGTCGTCTGGGTGGACCCGGGATTCCAGAGTGGCGGGCGGATCGCGGCGAATCAGACGCTCTTCCGTATAGAAGAGGTTGATTACCAGTACCGGGTGCAGGAAGCGGAGGCCAATCTCGCCGCCAGCCGGGTCGCCCTGCTGAAGGAGCAGGAACAGGCGTCGATCGCCCGCGCGCAGCACGCGCTTTATGCCTCCAGCCAGGGGAATGAGGCTTCGGCCGACTCCGCAAACCCCCTCGCGCTGAGAGAACCCCAATTGAAGGCGGCCCAGGCCGCGTTGGATCGTGACGAGGCACGACTTGCCGAGGCCAATCTCGCCCTGTCCAGAACCCAGGTAACCGCGCCTTTCGACGGCTTCGTGCAGGTAGAATCCGTGGACGTGGGACAGATCGTGGCCGCGGGTCATCCCGTCGCGTCGGTTTTCGCCGCCGATGCCGTGGAAATCGTCGTACCCCTTTCCGATACCGATGCGGCGCTGATACCGGGACTGTGGTCGCTCAAGGCGGGTGACGGGAATCAGCGAGTCGGTGTGCGCGTCGTCGCCCGTTTCGGGGAAGGATCTTATGTGTGGAGCGGCTACGTGGACCGGGGCGAGGCATACCTCGACCGTCAGACGCGCACCATCGATGTGATCGTACGCGTGCCGGACCCGGTCCGCACCGGCCGGCCCACGGACGGCACCGTTCCGATTGGCGGGAGCCCCCCCCTGCTGGTAGGCAAATTCGTCGAGGTGGAAATAGCGGGCCGTGAACTGGATGATTACTACCTGGTCCCGAGAGCGGCGCTGCAATCCGGCAACGAGGTCTGGACCGTCCACGACGGCGGCACAATACGTATCGTGCCGGTACAGGTACTGCAGCGTACCGGTAACAAGGCCTATGTGACAGGTACCGTGACGGATACACTCGAAAGCGGCCAAGCCGTCGTCACCGGTGGCATCCAGTTTGCCACCGAAGGCATGCGCGTTCAGACGGAAGAAGACCAGGTGGAAGAAGGCCAGGTGGAAGAAGACCAGACCCCATGAGTACGGACAACGGGAACCACAAAGATCCTTCCGGCCCGATCGCCTATATGGCGGGCAACAGCGTGGCCGCCAATCTGCTGATGTTGGCAATCGTCGCCTTCGGTCTGGTGTCGCTGACCGGCCTGGAACGCGAAGCGTGGCCGACTGTCCCCTTCTACCACGTCGAAGTCTCGATGGCCTACCCCGGCGCCACGCCGGAGGAGGTAGAGGAGTCGATCGTCGTCAAAATCGAAGACCAGGTAAGCGGACTGGAGGACGTGAAGGCGGTCAAATCCGTGGCGGCGCCGGGTATCGCGTCCGTACGGGTTCAGATGGATTCCGGCACGGACATGGCCCAGGCGCTGAACGATATAGAGTCCGCGGTAAACCGCATTCAGTCTTTCCCGGGCGGCGCCGAACGTCCCCAGTTCAGGGAGATGACCAACCGCCAGAGCATGATGCGGCTCATCGTCTACGGTGACGTATCAGAACGCTCACTGAAAGAACTTGCTTACCAGGTCGAGGATGAACTCAAGACCCTTCCGTCCGTTTCCCAGGTCGCGGTCAGCGGCGTGCGGAACTACGAGATCTCCATCGAGGTGCCGCTGCACCGGCTGCGTGCCCTCGGACTTACGCTCGACGATATCGCGGGCACGATTCGCCGGAGTTCCCTCGAGCTGTCCTCCGGCAGCATCAACACACAGGAATCCCAGGTGCGCGTCCGTACCCTGGGCCAGAACTACGACCAGCAGGATTTCGAGGAGATCGTCCTGCTCAGCGGCAGTGACGGCACGGTGGTACGCCTTGGCGATATTGCCGCGGTTCGCGACGGTTTCCAGGAATCGGATCTGATCGTCCGGCATCAAAACCAGCCTGCCGCGTTCGTCGAGGTTTTCCGCGCCGGCGGCGAGCACGTGACAGAGGTCGCCACGGCTGTCCGGGAGCACTTGGCGAGCGAGGTGATCCCGTCCCTGCCGGATGGCGTGGGCATAACTATTTGGAACGACGAATCCCAGGACTACGCGGAACGCGTGGATATTCTCGTCAAGAACGGAATCCTGGGGCTGTTGCTGGTGTTGATCGCCCTCAGCCTGTTTCTCGAAATCAGGCTCGCGATCTGGGTCGCCGCGGGCCTGGCCGTTTCGGGCATCGGCGCGCTCGCGGTCATGCTGATCCTCGACGTGGCGATCAATGCCCAGAGCCTGTTCTCCTTTGTCCTTGCCATCGGTATCGTCGTCGACGACGCCATCGTCGTAGCCGAGCACATCCAGTACGAAAGAAAACGGGGAACTCCCGGACTCCAGGCCGCAATACGCGGCGTACGTCGAATTAAAACACCGTTGACCTTCGCGGTCCTCACTTCCGTGGTGGCCTTCGTCCCGCTGTTGTTCATCCCAGGTGGCGTAGGTGAAGTATGGCGGGCGCTGCCGATCATCATGATCGCCATCCTGCTGGTTTCACTGATCGAATCGGTGCTGATCCTGCCGAACCACCTTTCCCATCTGCCCGGCCCGGAATGGGTACCGCGCAACGCCTTCGATCGGTTCTTCGCACGGCTTCAGGGAGGCGTGAACGCCTGGCTGGACCGGTTCGTGCAGGGCCCCCTGGACCGGGCGCTGCGTTTCGCGACGGATCAGCCCGTGGTAACGATGGCGGGGGCCGCGGGTCTGCTCGTGCTGAGTATCTCGCTGATACCGGCGGGAATCGTCCCCACCACGCTGGCCGCCGACGTGGAGGGGGATTACGCGACGGTTACGCTGGACATGCCCGACGGTACCACCGCCCAGCGGACGTACGAGGTGGCGCGGGAACTGGAGGAAGCCGGGCACCGGGTCATAGAACGGCTCTCCCGGGACCGGCCCGCCGACACGCCTCCGCTACTGTCTGGCGTAATCGTGACCGTGGGCCAGCGGCCGCGGGTACAGGGAGGCGGTCTGAATCCTGCCCCGACCCTGAACCCGGAAGCCAACATCGCCACCATAGAATTCAAGCTGCTCGGCGCGCAGCATAGAGAGATCTCCACCGTGGATTTCGTGCAGGCCTGGCGCGAGGAAGTGGGCGTGCTTGCCTACGTGCGAGGCATTACCTTCAGCGGCGAGCTCATCGACCTCGGGAATCCGGTCGAGGCCGTCCTGTCCCATCCGGACCCGGACCGTCTCGTTCATATCGCGAATTCCGTAGTCGACGGTCTCCGTGAAGTGGGCGGCGTCTACGACGTACGCTCGGATCACACCCCGGGCATACCGGAAATCCAGCTCGAGTTGCGGCCGGAAGCGAGGACCCTAGGGCTCACGCTCGACGGCCTGGCCGGACAGGCGCGCGCGGCGTTTTTCGGCGCCGAGGCGGTTCGCGTGCAGCGTGGACGGGACGAGGTCCGGGTATACGTCCGGCTCCCGGACGACGAACGTAGTGCCATCACGGATATCGAAAGGTACCTGGTACGTACGCCGAGCGGAGCGGAGGTCCCGGTTACCAGCATAGCTTCGCTGAAGTCCGGCATGTCGCCGCCGGCCATCCGAAGGAAGGACGGTCAGCGGATCGTCACGGTCACCGCGGACGTGGACGCCGCGGTGATTACCGGCAACGAAGCCAACGACGTCCTGGAACATTCGATACTGGCTGACCTGACCACCGCCTATCCGGACCTGATCTTTACGTTCGGAGGCGAGCAACAGGAGCAGCTCGAGTCGCTGGACGCGCTGTTTCGAGGGTTTGCCGTCGCCCTGATCATGATCTTCACGCTGCTTGCCATTCCGCTTCGCTCGTATACCAAGCCGTTCATCATCATGGCCGTCATCCCCTTCGGGTTCATTGGCGTGATCCTGGGTCACTGGGTCCTGGGACTGGCCCTGAGCGCAGTCTCGTTCATGGGCATCTTCGGCCTCAGCGGCGTCGTGGTGAACGACTCCCTGGTGATGATCGATTTCATCGACCAGAAACTCAAGGAAGGCGACCCCGCCCGGACAGCCATCATAGAAGGCGCCAAGGGGCGTTTTCGTCCGATCATGCTCACGTCCCTGACCACGTTCCTCGGTTTCATGCCCCTCATCCTGGAACCCGCCATTCAGGCCCAGTTCCTGATCCCCTTCGCCGCGTCGCTCGGCTGCGGGATTCTGTTCACCACGGTCATACTGATGGTGGTCGTCCCCGCCTTGTCCTCCATCCATCAGCGGTTGATCGCCTTGCGAGGCGGATCCGCGGATCTTGTCGCAGCGCGGGAACAGATTCCGGTGTAGGCGTCGTTTCGGGTTCGCGGACTGGCCTCACCCCTGAGAATAGACTTGCGTAACCCCCTTTCATCACATACATTTACAGTTGAGTATCCGCATCGCCGACCCATCGCGTGAAATGCCCGCCACCTGAATCGAACCGGATGTCCATATGACCCATATCCGATCTATCCTATTCGCGGCAGCTTGGAAATACGTGCTCCTGGCGGCCGGCCTGGCCGGCTTGGTCGGTGCGGCCGGCGCGAACGCCCAGTCGATTGATGAAGCGCGGACCGCTTTGGAGGAAGGCCCCTTCCTCGAGATTGATGAAGCACAAACCGCTTTCGAGGAAGGCCGCTTTCTCGAGGCGGCGGATCTCGCGGAAGCCCTCGGCACCTCTGAAGGCTACACCCTGGCTGCGCAATCAATTGCGGTATACGGTCATCATGTGGCGACCGGGAATGAACGAAAGGAGTTCCTGGAACGCGCGATGAAACTGGGAGAGGAGGCGGTGCGCGCCGATTCGACCAACGCCGAAGCGTATTATCGGTCCGCGCACGCCGCTGGACGGTATGCACAGAGCGTCGGAAAGATCACGGCGCTTCGCCGGGGCCTGGCGGGCAAGATCCGGGGTCTGCTCGAAGACACGCTGGCCATCAGTCCCGACTTCGCCGAAGCGCACATGGCCTTGGGGAGTTGGCACGCCGGCATCGCCAGTGCCGGACGCATTGCCCGGTTCTTGTACAAAGGAAACCGAAAGGACGCCGTCATCCATTTCGAGCGGGCGCTGGATCTCGAACCGGAATCGAGGGTCATACTGTTGGAATATGCGCTCAGTCTTCCTGTACTCGACCGCGAAGGCGGCCGGGAACGGGCCGGAGCGTTGCTGTCGAAGGCGGCCGGACTTCCGGTGCGGGACGCCTACGACGGATTCATCCAGCAGGACGTTTTGGAAGCCCTGGCGGACCTGGAGGAAGGCGGTTAGACCCTCGGTCCACCGGCGCAGGCCGGGCTCCGCACGTCTTCAACTTACAGACCCGCGCTTTTTCGTGAAGTTACAGAACGTATATCCGGTCTTCGCATCGGTCAGTCCATGGATGATTCAGGATAGAACTGCCGGCAATAGCGGCGAAACAGTCCGATAGGTCCATCTGACTTGCACAGCCGGGGAGGCGTGCGAAACCGCTTGCTCTCCCAGATCACCACGTCCTGTAACACATCCCTTTTCTGCTGTGCAAGCAGGATACGGTTCATCAGTCTCTGGCGCAGCTTCGACGGCAGGAAGCCCAGGCCCGAAATGAACCGCCGGGGCTTTCGGATTTCCTGCAACTGGCTTGCCAATACGAGATCTATGTGGGTGCCGTCGACAGGGGTTGTAAGGACCCAGAGCCTCGCATGCATATCGATGGTTTTCTCGTGGATTTCTACATAGGAGTAGCCCAGTCCGTAAAGATGCGCGACCGCGGAGACTTCGTAGACCAGGTCCGTCAGTCCCAGGATCCTGCGGACGCGCTTGAATTCGAAACCACTTCTCAGGTATGCGCCTTCCACCTTAACCGATCCGACCGGATTCACATTGTCGTAGCCGTGTACATAACGCAGGTGCCCTAAGTCCACCGAGTTCTCCGCGGTTTCCTGGGGATGGCTGCGGAACCGGAGGGTCAGCAATCCCAGTTCGCCCCATTCCGTGTCGGAGGGCGGTTCGCCATGCAGGTGCCACTGCGGCGGCCTTCCTCCGATACCATACCAGGCGAAGACCAGGCCGAAGATCTCCCGGGTCTCGTATACGCTCAGTTTAGCGGCTTTCGGTGCCGGCGCGTTCGGTGTCGCAACGCACTGGCCGGTTGCATCGAACTCGAATCCGTGGAACGGACAGACGAGGCGGCCGTTGCAAATCTGTCCGCCAACGGCCGGTCCCAGGTGCGAACCCAGGTGCGGACAAACGGCTTCGGCCACGCAGATCCGGCCCTCCTCGTCACACCAGGCGACGATATCCTCCCCCATCCACTTCTTCTCGATCAGCTTCTCTCGCAGCAGGATCTTGCGGGTGGTGACTAGGTACCAGCCTTCGGGGAAGGGAGGCAGTCGATCCTGCATACCGCCAACTGGACGACTGGCGGCTTTGCCTGCGGCAGGATCGGCGATCCGCTCGATAGTATTCTCGTTCATACGCCTACATCCGTGCGGGAGTGTCGTGGCCGTTTGCAGGTGCAGCGAAGGATCCTGTGATTATATGCCCGGATGAGATGCCTGATTGCAAGCAGAATATGCGCGCTGCGGCGGCGGACTGCGACAGAATGTGTGCGAAGCAACAGCGCCCTGAAGCCGTTGGTGTCTCTCGAAGTGGATTTCAGCCACGCGCAGGATTGAGCGATTCGTTCGCTGATCGGCCTGCAGCAGGTGATTTCCGACACTGTCCTGAGCCTGATCCAGTTGAAACATGACTTGCCGCGACCAGACCGGAGTGTTATATTAATCACAAACACATCAAAGGCAATTGGCCGATTGTTTAGAGATCATGCTGGGAGACATAGGCTGATGGCTGACTCTACAGAAGCAGTGAAGACCCAACCGTTAACGTTGACCCAAGAGTTCATCCTGATGCTCCTCAACGAGGAGACCGGCTAC
>JAJECR010000365.1 GCA_022821935.1 Candidatus Latescibacterota bacterium | reverse complement strand
CATCTGATACCGGTTGTCTGTTCTGATCAAGGACACTCGCGGTCAACTGGACCGTCTCCCCAAGGGACATCAGCGTCGCCGAGGTCGGCTCAATGGCTATGCTGCCCACGGACTGCATCACAGTCACTTGGATACTCGCCGAAGCATTGCCCGATCGTCCTGTAATAGTGACCGTGCCATTCTTCACGGCAGTCACCAAACCCTGACCGCTCACCGTAACTACTCCTACGGCACTGCTAGTCCAGGTTACCACCGCAGAACTCATCTGCGCGTTGTTCTGATCGAAGACCCTTGCACTCAACTGAATGGTCTGTCCAGAAGAGGTCAGGATAACCGATGACGGCGTGATTTCAACTCGGGTGGCTACCGGCGTTGGCGGGGGCGGGGGAGGAGGAGTTGGTCCTGGAACTTGAGGCCTGGTAGGACTGTCCTTGCCGCAGGTGGTCAGCGGAATCAGTGCCAAGAATATCAGTATGGCCATGGCACAAGTAAATCGGTCGCGCATGTACATTCAGCCCGCCTCTTCCTCAAACGGAGAACAGAGATTTAGGACCTGGTACGCACAGTCACGAAACAAAATCGGTGCCGTCGCGCTGTAACAGTCCATGGTAGCCGGCTTGGCCACGACTCGGACCCGGAATCGCGACTTCGTGGGGTTATTCCGGCCGCACTTGGAAGTGCCACAGGCTAGATATTGAAATATCCATGATACAGTATTTACTGGATGTTCAAATAAAAAACGATACATGAGTCAAAAACCTACCGTTTCTTGATAAGGATTGCAAAATCAACCCTACAACTTTCGACCAACTCTATCTGAAATCCGTTGTGGATTCTGTACCCGTTTACCTGCCTATCGATTACCTCATGATCAAAGCAGTCGAGTCGTTACCGAATCCTGTGCTGTCTGTCCATCCATCCGATAGACGCAGAACGCCCCGGGATTTCAGCATCACGGGGCGTTCAATTCACACTGGGGAAATGTGCAGGGGCAGGCAATAGAACTAAGGGTTATCCACAGACTTATCCACACACGACCGATAACCCGGCCATTGTTTCATTCGTTGTTGCCCGATCCGGTTCCGCAGATTCTGATCAATTACATAGAAAACTGCCGCCTCAGAAACCCATCGTGCCGATCAGGCCTATGCGATGGTCCGGCGTCCGGCCATTTTCCTCTATGCGCTCACCGGCGAGTTCGAAACTCAGCATACCGACCGCGCCGGCTATACCCGCCAGTGCGCTCGTCGTGGTCTCCGAGGTGAGGTAGATCGGCTCGTGCGAAGGCGACGCAGGTGGCGGCGGCAACTCAGGCGACTCGGGCGCGGCGGACATCCCGGGCGTCCGCACCTCGGGCACCTCCGGCGCCTGAGGCGAATCCGTCGAGGCATCCTGCGCGGGCTCCATGCAACCCCCCACCGCCAACGACAAGGCGGCAAGCAGCGGCAAAGCGGCAAGCAGCGGGACGGAGGGGGTCAGTAACAGCGAAAACACAGTACGTAGTTTTCCGGTCATGCTTCACCTCGATTCGAGAGAGGTTACCTGGCTTTCGACTAATTCGACACGGCCGGGCATTACATTCCAAACCCGAAATGACAACGATTCCAACTTGTTCCCCTTACCCGGGGCTATTACATTCGGAAGGAGGAATGCTATTGACGAGATTCGTATCATTATACAAGTCATCAAAGAAATCCTCAACAATCCAGTCCTCAAGGAGTGGGTTATGAATAAACTCTCCTCCAAGAACGTATCCGATCCGGAATCAACGACCGAGGTTTCCAGAGAGATTAAGGAGACACTGAGAGCGCAACGGGCGGTTATCAGAAAGGCGGATCAGATGCTTGACGAAATCGCCAGGAAGCACGATCTCGATATAAATCCCAGGGATTAGGCACACAATGTTCGTTGCCACTAACGGTCAACCATTGCAGGATAGAACTATTATAGAACTACTGATTCCGTCATAAAGCAAGTTGAACGGGAGACCTGTAATGATTCGAAACGCACGCGCCATCCATCCCCGCCGGTCCTGGTGGGCCGCCGCGCTGCTTGTCGTCGTGCTTTCTCTTGCGGGCGCCGAATCGGCAGCGGCACAGGCGGGCAAGCGCATTTTCCGTTCCGTCCCTGAGATGGGGGACACGACGCACGTGGCCGTACCGGGCGGGCGCTTCGAAAAGGGCGGTTTCGGCCGATGGTTTTATGGCAGCGACTATCGCCAGCTCTGGATGACGCCGATCGAATTGCCGGTCCTCGATCTGGATGCCGTGGGCGGCGGATTGTCGCCCATGCGCCCAGGCGGCGCCGGTCAGTCCATTTCGTTGCATTTCATGGGCAAGGACGGCCGCCGATACACGGTGCGCTCCATCGACAAGGACCCGTCCAAACGACTGATGGAGGAACTGCAGAATACGGTCGTGGAGGACGTGATACAGGATCTCGTGAGCGCCCATCTGCCGGCGGCGGGCCTGGTGGTGGACCGGCTCATGGAGGCGACGGGCGTCCTGCACGCGCCGCACCGGCTGGTAGTGATCCCCGACGATCCCAGGCTGGGATCGTTTCGCGAAGAATATGCCGGACTGATCGGCACGTTGCAGGAACATCCGTCCGAGGCCGCCGGTAACGAGCCGGGGTTTGCCGGGTCCCGGAGGGTGAGCGGCTCGGAGAGGCTTTACGAGGGTCTCGAAGAGAGCCCCTGCGAACGCGTGGACGCCCGGGCCTATCTCAAGGCGCGGCTCATCGATTTTCTCATCGGTGACTCGGACCGGCACCGGGGCCAGTGGCGCTGGGCGCGTTTTCCGGCCGGCGACTGTTTCACGTGGCTGCCCGTCCCGGAAGACCGGGACAAGGCCTTCATCGATCTGGACGGCCAACTCATGAAACTGGTGCGGCGGATCGAGCCCAAGTTCGTCCGCTTTCAGGAGCGGTATCCGAACCACCGGGGACTCTCCCGCACGGGCTGGGAACTGGACCGCAGGCTGCTGGCCGAACTGGAGTGGAGCGCGTGGGAGGCCGTGGCCGCCACGGTACAGTCCGAATTGCCGGATCCGGTGATCGATGACGCCGTGCGGCGGCTTCCGGGACCCCTCTACGCGCAGGTGGGGGACTTCCTCGCCCGGACGCTGAAGACGCGCCGGGACCGGCTCGACGAATTCGCGGCACGGTACTACGGGTTCATCAGCAGACAGGTCGAGATCAGGGCAACGGACGAGGACGAGCATCTCGAACTGGAACACCGTGCGGACGGCGCGCTGGAGGTCCGCATCAGCTGGTCCGGGACGGGGAGCGACCCCTACTTCCGACGCACCCTGTATCCCCGTGAGACCAGTGAAGTCAGAATCTACATGCACGGCGGGGCTGATCAGATCACCGTCCTCGGTGCGCGGGCCAGGATCAAGGTCCACGTGGACGGCGGCGGCGGAGCCGACACCTACGCGAACAACTCCCGGGCCGGTCGGCGGATGACGCGGTTCTACGACGCGCGCGGCCGGAACCGCTTCGACGACGACCGGGCGCACATCAACGAGCGTGAGTTCAGGCGTCCGAGAAACGAGAGCGCGATTTCACAGGACGTGTACAAACTCGACTGGGGCACCTTGGCGGGCATACGGCCGGTGGTCAACTACAACTCCGACATCGGTTTCTACGCCGGGCTTCGCTACTCCCGGTTGAACTACGGCTACCGGAAAGCACCGTATGCCGCACAGCATGTCGTCGACCTGGGCGGTACCTCGCGGGGAGGCGCCAAGCCCTTCGTTTCCTATTCCGGCACATTCCGGCATATGCTGCGGAACCTGGACGGCCGGTTCGAGCTGGGATACTCCGGCATCAACATGGTCCGTTTCAACGGCTTCGGAAACGACATTGATCTCACAGAAGACGAACTGTTCTACGAGGTGGATCAGGCACAGTTCCTTCTCGCGCCCACCCTGGCCTTCGCGGGTTCCGGTTCGACCATTGGGAAGTGGCGTTTTGCGGCCGGCCCCGTCCTCAAGATCACCAACACGTCATTGGTCGGCAATGAAGGGAAATTCATCGCCCATTATGAAACGCCGCTGTACGGGATAGACTCCTTCGGACAGGTCGGTGCCCGCGGGGAACTTGTTTACGACAACCGGGACAATCCGCGCCATGCCCACCGGGGTGTGCGGTTGAGGCTCGCGGGCGAACTCTATCCCGGACTGTGGGACGTGGAATCGACGTTCGGTCACGTTGCGGGCGAGGCGTCCACGTACCTGTCGGCAAACGTGCCCATGGCGCCCACCCTCGCCCTGCGCGCGGGCGGCAAGACTGTCCTCGGGGAGTACCCGTTTCATGAAGCGGCGGCGATTGGCGGCAAAGGCAACTTGCGGGGGTTCCGCAAGTTTCGATTCGCAGGGGATTCCGCCCTGTTCGGGAACAGCGAGCTCAGGTTCCGGCTGGCACGAATCAAGTTTCTAGTCCCGGGTGAACTCGGCGCCTTCGCCGCTGTCGACGCGGGACGCGTGTTCTTCGCGGACGACCCGCAAGAGGCCGATGAATGGCACATTGGCAAAGGCGGCGGGCTCTGGGTCTCTTTTCTCGATCGGCTTGCGACATTGAGCGTGGCGATGATGGAAGGCAGGGATAAACGCGACGTGTACCTGTTTGTCGGGTTCATGTTCTAGCAGACCGCACGCGGCTTCTCCGCCTGGACTCGGACTCTGGGGCAGGCGGTGCCGCGTTCAATTCAAGGACGGAAGGTGGCGCGGCGGTCAAGGATGGAAGGCGGTGCCACGTTCGAGGACGGCAGGGCTACCGGTCGTCCTGCAGCGGAACGCGCATCTGGAACACGGGCGTTTCCCGTCCCGTTCTCACGACGCGCACAACGGGAATTCCTTCCCCGTCACGACTGACGAAGTCGAGCACGACGAATCCGGAAACGGCGTGTGCGAAAATCGTCCCGGCCACCGCGGTCACGCGTTCCACTTTTCCGGCGGATCCCGCCCCGCTCACGATATGCATCCAGGCGTTTTCATCCGCTTCAAATAGCTGCAAGTTGTGATCGTGACCCGCGGCGTAGACGATAGGACGGTGTCGTTCGAGCGCGTCTTTCACCTGCCTTGCAGATTCCGCGTACCGCGGATGATACAATTTGAGGATCGATCGTGGCCGTACCAGGTGGTAAATGCCAACAAGGGTGTCGATGAGCAGTCCGCGGCCCATGCCGGCGTTGGCACCACCCGATCGAAGCGGGTAATGACTCGCCACGATTACAAAATGGTCCGTCAGCGCTGCGAATGCATCGTCTATCCGTTTCTCGAAATCCCCCGTTGGGCACTCGCTCGAGTCCGCAAGATCAGAGAACCAGGGCATCCAGTCTATGGCGACGACCGCGACGCCCCGGTCCATCCCGTCTCCGGGCCGGAGCAGTTCGCGGACGGCCGGCCCCGGACATCCGTCGCGGGGCAGAAAGTCCACTTCACCCTCGGACCACGCCAGTACGTATTCCTGCTGCGCGATGACGCGATCTCCCGTCCAGTCTCCCGGAGAGGTACCCCAGTCGTGGTTGCCCGGCACGAAAATCCGCAGCGCCGCGGTCGCCTCGAGTTGCTGGCTCAGAATGGCTTCGCCCCTGGCGCGGTCCCCCTCCTCCAGCCCCGAAGGGTAGAGATTGTCGCCCAGCAGCACGACGGCGGCGCGGTCCCGCGGAACCGCCCAGCGTCCGATCGCGGCCAGGGTGGGATCCTCCTCGACAGGTTCCCCGGTGTCGCCGACCAGGATGACTCGATATGCGACGCGCGACGTATCGGCCGGACCTGCGGCGATGTTTTCCGTGGAGGCGGCCCAAGCGGACCGGCGGATGAACGGGTCCCCGCCGGCGTCGTAGTTCTCCCCCAGCAGCCGACCGGACCGGCAACCCGCGAGAAGTACGGCCAGCAGAAGGAGCGGCGCGAGCCACGATCCTGGAACGCACCGCCAGACTTGACTGTTTTCGCGTATTACGGTGGGTCTCCGGCGCGGCCGTGGAAACCCACTCGCCGGATTAAAAACCTGCCGGACGCCTCTCATTCCTCGTAATTACCTTCCTTTTGCAACAGGGTAGAAACTCAGGGTCGCGCGTTTTCCCGCCCCTTCGTCCGCTATGACCATGGTATGGTCGGAGGCAAAGGAGATGCCCTCGGCCTGACGATGCCGGCCGGCCTTCAGTGCGCTTACGGCGAGGACCGTTCCCTGCGGGTTGATCTCGGCAACGGCGCGCTGGCGGGCCGCCACGACAAAGTAATTTCCCGATACCGGGTGCCGTTCGATGCCCGACGGCTGGAACTTCTTGCGGTCGATCCGGCGCGCGAGCGGGGTGGCCTCTATGAGGATTCTTCCATCTTCGACGAGCCGCCGGGTATCCAGCGACCAGCGGTATATCGCGATCAAACCCTCCTGCTCTTTGTTTCTCGGGTTCTTGCTGACGAGCAGCAGCACGCGTTGATCCGGATCGTATGCGAGTCCCTCGATTTCATGAAACCGCCCAACGCCGGTCTCGTACCGAGTGTAGGAAACGGTCGTCCCGTCGGCGCCTTCGCCGAACTCGTACAGCCGGCCCGAACTCGAGACGAGGTACAGCCGGCCGTCGGCGGCGGCGATGCCTTCGAAGTCGTCGGCAACCCGGCCACGAGGACCGCCGAGTTTGAAGTCCTTTACGACCGAACCGTCGCGATAATCGATTTCCACCACCGTGCCCTTTTCGTCATCGTGGGCGAGAAGCCGGTTCTCCGCGAGCATGGCCAGGCCGGAAACCTCCCGCAACCGGTTCGGCAGCTTCAAATGCCGGGCCGGCTCGTCGAGACTGTAGCTCCCGAGAGCAAGACGGTCCCCGCGGCTGCCAGGGGCGAGGCCGTCCCCGCGCGCCGCGACGGAAGCGGATGCCGACGCGACCGGGACTTCGACTCCGGCGCTCACGTCCGGATCGACCGATGCGTCCTCCCGTGCTTCCACGTCCGGGTCGACCGATGCGTCCTCCCGCGCTTCCACGTCCGGGTCGACCGGGGCGTCGTTCCCCGTGAGCAACGCCACCGCAAAAAATACCACGCTGAAGCACAGAAACCCCGCCAGGAGCCTATTGCCCGTATTGCCCGAGGCGCTCATACGCCCTGTCTCCTCGACTCAAGGCCGCGGCTGCTCCTCCAGTTCCACCTTCGCGGCATATCCTCCGGTGATCTCTTCAAGCGCCGCGGTGAAGGCGGCCGGGTCTGCTTTTTTCTTCAGCCGGACGTCGAACTCGACAATCGAGGCGTCGCCCGTCTGCTCGACGGTCCCCGCGAGCTGCCAGCGCGCGGCATGGGTCGCCAGGAGCGCTTCGGCGGCCTGCCGCGCCGCCCCGGCCCGCGACGTGTGTATCTTCAGCCGGGCGTTGAAGGGCCTGGGCTTCTTGTCCGCCGGGGGGGTGCTTCCGTCAGGCATCGAGCTCCCCGCGGCCGGACGCACCAACCTGAACCCGTCCAGGACTACAGGCTGCGCGCCCCAGTTCATGCGCCAGACGACGAGCACAACGACATTGAAGGCCACCGACGCCAGGATCGCCACCGAACCGTACTGGATACCGGCGGCCAGCCCGATGCCGATTACGATGAACATATAGGTGGCGTCCATGGTTTCGTTCAACGACGTGCGGAAGCGCACTGCGGCGACAATGCCCGCGATGCTAAAAGCGAGGGCGATGCTGTCCTTTACGAGAAACACGACGAGGGCGATCGCAATGGGGACGACGAGGAGGGTCTGGGCAAAGGCCTGGTCGTATTTCTTGCGGGGCCGCGTCCAGCGATAGACCCAGACCACAGGCAGGGCGAAAAGAAAGGAGAACAGCAGCGACATCGTCACGGGAATGAACACCTCGGTCAGTCCCGTATTGGCCTCCGCCTGTTCGAAATTCATGGCCGAGAGCGAGCTCGACTCGATTCGCTCGGCCACCTGAAGTTCGACGAAGACCCCGGGAAGCAACTCCCACAGGGCCCCGAAAAAAAGGAATGTGGCGAAATAATGGACCACGAGCCGGACGATTATATGGTCGAGCAGGCCTGTTCCTTTCATAAATCACCTCGGAATCGTGCGATGCGTGCGCGGTGAGTCCACACGCGCTACCACGTGAAGTTGAATGCGTTGACGGTGCGCGGATGGGACCCGGGCTTGCCGACGTCCAGGGCTTTGTACTGTCCGGGCACGGCAGGCCAGCCTTCGTAGATGTTGCCCTCCAGGTAATAACGCCGGGTCATGCCGGGCTCCGTGACCGGTCCGCCCGCCAGGAAGAGTGCGTAGATATGATCCGGCGGGTCCGGGCCGGTCCGATTGACGTAAGGCACGTACTCCCCGAGACCGTCGCCGTCGATGTCCGTATGAATCCAGTCGAGCATGAGAAGGCTGTGGTAGGTACGGTCGGCCATCATGGCTCGCACCTCGGCGTCGAACCGCGAAATGATCGCCTCGGCGTCCGGAAGCGACCGGCGGACGGCGAGGTGAAGCGTACGTGTAAGCAGCGGCTTCGATCCGAAGACCAGACGGGTCCGCGCTACTTCTCCGTGGTTGCCGATGAGGTACTGAACGACCAGGTCATCCATCAGGGCATAATCCACCTCGCCGTCGAGGAGCCTGGCGACACTGTCCTCATCGCTGTCCGAGCGGACGAAATCCGGTCCGTCCTTCCTTCCTGCCACTTCGGCGTAGGCGTGCCCGGCGAGCAGGGCGACCTTCGAACCGGCCAGGCCGGCCAGCGTGGTCGCGGAGACGTTGCCGCCCCTCCGCCCGACGAGTATCAATCGGTTCTCCAGATAGGGCCGAGAGTAAAGCATCGCATCTTCCCGCCCTTCGTCCTGCCGGTCCGCCTGGACAGCCTGCACCGCCTGGACAGCCGCCCTCCCGTCGAACCCACCGTCCAACAGGGCAGACGACAGCCTGGTCTCGTCCATGATGACAATCTGGGCACCGATGCCCATGCGCTCCATCGCCGCGTCGACCAGATCGAGAGCGAACCGCGGTCTACCCGGCGCATTGGCGAAAGGCGGCCAAGTCGTTGACACCAGCCGCAACTGCCGGCTCGATAGCGTGGGAAGGGCGTCGCGGGCCGCGCCTGAAGCGGATGAGGACGCCGGATCGCCTGTGGTGCCCTCCTGCTCGTAATCGCCTCCCGGTGCGCCGTCGAGCTGCACTTCGTCATCGGAATCGAATAACGCGAACTCCTCCACGATCACCGCCACCACGAAGAACAGGAAGCTGCAGACCAGAAACCATATCAGCAGTCTGTTACCCGATCTGACCATGACCTAAACTCCTCTTCAGCTCCAATATGCCGGTATGTGCCCCGATTGCCGGTGCGCGCCTCGAATACACCCTCGAGCGTCGTGATGTAGGCAGCCAAAGGCAGCCGGCCCGCGGGTTTTCTTCTCGGATGTTCTTGTTGAAGATGCAAGACGTTGCTATAGAAGGTTCCCCCGGCGTCAAGGGACGTCCAAAGGTAAAATAATGACTGTGCCGTACTTCGCAAACGGATACTTCGGTCATCCCGCAACCATCCCGATGCTTAGAAGGGCGTTGGAGCTTGAAAAGGGCATTGTAACTCGAAAGGGGCATTGTAAAAAGTTCATTACAAAAACTGTTGTATTACTGAAGTAATGGACGTACCGTTAGACGTACCGTTAAAAGAATCAATAAAGAACCAATAGCGAATAAACACCTGACGCGAAGAACCCGCTCAGGGAGTGTCCTGTTGTTACGCACGCCCCGCCTGAAGTCAATCGTTATCACATTACTGGTCTTGCCGGTACTGGTTTCGTGTGGCGGAGGTGGTTCCACGGCGCCGACGTCGCCAGGCACTTCGCCAGCTCCACCTCCGCCAGCTCCACCTCCTCCGACACCTCCGCCTCCGACACCACCTCCTCCGACACCTCCACCTCCGACGCCACCGCCAGCACAACCCGTACCGACCAGTATCAGGATCACACCGGCCAGCCTGACGTTGACCTCCCTGGGCCAGACCGCGCAACTGACTGCCACGGTCAACGATCAGAACAACAGTCCGATCACCGGGGCGGCGTTAACCTGGTCATCCGACAACACGAACGTAGCCGGCGTGAGTGCCGGAGGCCTGGTCACGGCCGTGAGCAACGGCACGGCTCGGATCACCGCCCGTTCGGGTAACGTCTCGAACGGGATAACAGTGACCGTATCGGCGGCCG
>JAJECR010000395.1 GCA_022821935.1 Candidatus Latescibacterota bacterium | reverse complement strand
CTGGGCGCGTGGGCCTGGAACAGGTCGATGAGATCCGTGTCCACGGCCGTGGGCCAGATGGAACTCAGCCTCAGGCGGGGCAGCGCGGTCTGTTCAAGAAGC
The DNA here is from genome assembly GCA_022821935.1 of Candidatus Latescibacterota bacterium. Classification (GTDB taxonomy): domain Bacteria; phylum JAAXHH01; class JAAXHH01; order JAAXHH01; family JAAXHH01; genus JAAXHH01. Next base: position 5,884 of record JAJECR010000395.1, on the reverse strand, counting down.
TGCCGGACTACGGTATTCAGCGGGACGGGCACGGACAGGTCCGTACCGTATTCGCCGAGGTGGACGCCGGTCAGCACGATTTCGGCGTAGCCTCTGTCTATCAGGGAACGGGCCTGGCGGAGCACGGCGTCAGGCGGGAGGCTTCGATGCCGGCCGCGGGCCCATGGAATGATGCAGAAGGAGCAGAACTGATCGCACCCGTCCTGGATCTTGAGCATGGCCCGGGTGCGGTTTTCGAAGGTGGAGACGTCGAGACGCTCGTCGAACCGCGTCATCTCCGCCCTGCGCGTCACGCTGGACACGGGATGGGGACGCCCGCGCTCCCGCAACACGCGGTCGACGAGGTCGCCCTTCTCCACGTTGCCCAGGACGAGATCCACCCCATCGATATCCAGGAGCTCGCCCGGATGGGTCTGTGCGTAGCAGCCCGTGGCCACGACGGTGGCGCCGGGCCTTCGCCGCACGGCCTGGCGGAGGGACTGCCGGGCCCGCGCATCGGCCTGGTTCGTCACCGTGCAGGTGTTGACGACGTAGACATCCGCGGGCGCGGTGAAGGGCACGACGCGAAAGCCCCGGGAAACGAACTGCTCGCGGATGGCCTCGGTCTCATACTGATTCAGACGGCAGCCCAGCGTATGCAGGGCCACCGTCGGAGCATCCATCTCGCTGGTTGCGGTCAACCGTCCGTTTCCTCGACCTTTTCGGCGTCCTCTTCCGTGTTGGCGCCTTCTTCCACGGTCACGACGTCGCCGATCACGGTGCCCGCCACGGGGTGCTTGCTCAGGTATTCGTCGATTTCAGCCCGCTCGCGGTCGCGGAAGTAGGCCTTTACGCTGAGCACGACCCGCCGGTTCTTGCCATCGAATTCGATGACCTTGAGCGGGATTTCCTCACCCTCCTTGAAGGCGTCGCCCGGCCGTTTGATTTCCGGGTGGTTGAGCTGCGAAATGGGAACGAAACCCTCCACTTCGTGCGAAAGCTCGACGACCACGCCCCGTTCGAGGAGACGGATGATGACCCCCGTCGTCTCGGTGTTCACCGGGTAGACCTCGGCGAGCGAGAGCCACGGATCCTCGGTGACCTGCTTGATGCCGAGGGATACGCGCCGGGCCTCGGGGTCGATGTTGAGGACCATGACGTCGATCTCTTCACCCTTCTTGACGACCTCGCTCGGGTGCTTGATGCGCCGCGTCCAGGACATGTCGGAGATATGGACCAGTCCGTCGATACCTTCTTCGATTTCCACGAAGGCGCCGAAAGCGGTGATGTTGCGCACGCGCCCCCGGACCATGGTGCCCACGGTGTACCGTTCGTTCAGCGACAGCCACGGATCCGGCTGGGTCTGCTTCATGCCCAGGGAGATCTTCTCGTTCTGCTGATCCACCTTCAGGACGACCACGTCCACGTTCTCGTTGACCGTTACCATCTTCGACGGATGGGTCACGTGCTTCGTCCAGGACATTTCGGAGATGTGAATCAGCCCCTCGACACCCCGTTCGAGCTCCACGAAGGCGCCGTAGTCCGTGATGCTGACGACCCGCCCCGTAATCCGCGAACCGACCGGGTATTTCTCTTCGACGTTCGCCCACGGGTAGGGCTCGAGCTGCTTGAGCCCGAGGGAAATGCGTTCCCGCTCACGGTCGAATTCCAGAATGGCCACGGTAATCTCGCTGCCGATCGTGACCAGTTCCGAAGGATGGCCGATGCGTCCCCACGAGATATCCGTGATGTGCAACAGCCCGTCGATGCCGCCCAGGTCCACGAAAGCGCCGAAATCCGTGATGTTCTTGACCACGCCCTTGCGGACCTGGCCGCGGTCGAGTTCGGCGATGATGGCCTGCTTCTGCTTCTCTTTTTCGACCTCGAGCACGACGCGCCGGGAGACCACGATGTTCCGGCGGCTCTTGTTCAGCTTGATGATCTTGAACGGCAGTTTCTCCCCGATGAACTGGTCCAGGTTCGGCGTCTGCTTCAAAGCCACCTGGGAGCCGGGCAGAAAGGCGTCCACGCCGAAGAGGTCGACGACCAGCCCCCCTTTGATGCGCCGCTGAATCTGGCCTTCCACCACGGCGCCTTCTTCGTGGGCGTCCTTGATCTTGTCCCAGACCTTCATGAAATCGGCTTTTTGCTTCGACAGGATGAGCTGGCCTTCCTGGGCTTCCATATCCTCCAGGAACACCTCGATTTCCTGTCCGACTTCGATCTCGTCCGGATCGGTGAATTCGGAAAGGGGTATGGCGCCTTCCGACTTGAACCCGACGTCGATGACGACCTCGCCGTTTTCTATCGCGAGCACGTGACCGGAAACGATCTCCCCTTCCACGATATCCTTCAGGGTCTCGTCGTACATCTGGAACATCTGCTCGTATTCTTCGAGTTCCTGCTGATTCAGGTCCTGCTCGTCCACCCACTTGGGCAGCCTGTACGGACGCTTCGGGGGAGCGGGTTCCGTTGCGACGGCCGTCTCTGTCGCCACGGCGGTTTCCGCTTCGACAGCGGTTTCCTCTTCCACGGCAACCCCTGTTTCCGGCGTGGGTGATTCCGCGGATACCTCTTTAGCCGCCTCCGCGGACTCGGCGGGTGAAGAAGACGCCTCGGTCTCTTCGACCTCGGAAGCCTTCGGTGTGTCCTCTGACATGTTCCTCCTCCTTGATGGATGAAAACACGGACCGCCGCACCTGCGTCGATCCGCCCTGACAACATGTTCCTTAACCGGCCGAGCGTGCCTCCGGTTCAAGTACACCGATTTCGCTTTCCGTAAGCGCGCGCCACTTCCCGGCAGGCAGGTCCCGGTCCGCCAGGCCGCCCAGGCGCACCCGGATCAGCCGACGCACGGGATGCCCCACGCGGTCGCACATCCTTCGGATCTGGCGCTTGCGTCCTTCGTGCAGCACCATCGAAAGCCAGGTCCCGCCTTCCGTCCGGCGAAGCATGTCGACGCCGGCCTTCGCCGTGGTCCTGCCTTCGATCATAACGCCTGCCCTGAGCCTGCTCAGCGTACCTTCCCGAGGCACGCCCTTCACCAGCACGTGGTATTCCTTCTCAATACCGAAACGGGGATGCATCAGCCGGTAACCCAACGCGCCGTCGTTAGTGAAGAGCAGTAGTCCCTCCGAATCCCGGTCAAGCCGTCCAACCGGGAAGACGCGCTCCGGGATATCTTCGATCAACGCGGCGACCGTCGGTCTGTCGAAGGGGTCGTGCATCGTGGTCAGGTACCCGGCCGGCTTGTTGAGCAGGTAACACCATCTGACCCCGGGCGCGTTCAGCGGCCGGTCATCGACCGTCACGACGTCGGAACCGGGCCGGACCTGCGTGGCCAGGGAAACGACCGTCTCTCCGTTCAGTTTCACGCGACCGGAAACGATCATCGATTCGCTGTGCCTCCGGGAGGCGACGCCCGCCCGGGCCAGGTATCTATTCAGTCTCATCGGTCGACGCGATCTTTTCGTCCGTTTCGGCTACCGGTCGTCCCGGTGTCCGGAACAACGCGGGGTCAGGCTCTTCCTCCTCTTCCGTCAGTACGATGTCCTGGTCCTTCAGCAGTTCGTTCAATTCGTCCAGCTTGGGTAGGTCCGAGAGCTCGTTGAGCCCGAAATACCTGAGAAAATCGCCCGTCGTGGCGTAGAGGATCGGCCGGCCGACGCCTTCGCCTCTCCCTGCAATCCTGATGAGGTTCCGGTCGAGGAGGGTCCTCAGCACGCCGTCCACGTTCACGCCCCGGATCGCTTCCACCTCCGTCCGGCTGATGGGCTGCTTGTAGGCGACGATCGCCAGGCATTCCAGGGCAGCCTGCGTCAGGCGGGAAGGTATCCTCCCGCGGTACAGCCGGCGTATCCACTTCGCGTAGTCCGCCTTGCTGCTGAACTGGTAGCCGTTCGCCACGTGCCGGATTTCGAAGCCGTGGCCGCCCTGCGCGTACTTTTCGTTCAACGCCTCTATGCAGCGGCCGATCATTTCTTCGCCTGCGTCGTCCATGATGCGGCTGAGTTCCTTCAGGCTCAGCGGCGTATCGCTGGCCAGGAGCACGGCCTCCGTGATCGCGCGGTACTCGTCCAGCTGCGCCTCGTCCATGACCAGTTGCTTTTGCATCCCGCCTCCCGCCTCACGACGACGTATTCACCGAGTCGGACAGGGTCAGCCAGATCTCCCCAAGTGTATCGGTCTGCTCAAAAACCACCCGGTTCTGCCGGATAAGTTCCAGCAGGGCCAGGAAGGTGATGATCAGAAACGACCGGGAGAGGTCTTCCTGGAACAGGGAACTGAAGAACAGGTTCTTCCGTCTCCTCAATCTGTCGAGGATGTCCTCCATCCGTTCCTCGATCGAAATGGTTTCCCGCTCGACAGTCCGGTCGAAATCGTCCTTTGCGCGGTCCAGCGTGAACTTGAATGCCTGAAGCAGGTCCCAGAGATTCAGGTTACCCGCCAGCCGGGTATCGAGCGTTTCCACGCCGTTCAGATCCTCGTCAAGGTGCTCCACGGGAGGATGGTAGAAGATATCCGCGTTACGGTCCTGGTGTTCATTCAACACGCCCGCCGCTTCCTTGAACTGCCGGTACTCCAGCAACCGCTGCACGAGCTCCTCCCGCGGGTCGACGGCCTCTTCTTCGTCCTCTTCGGGCCGGCGGGGCAGGAGCATCTTCGACTTGATGCGAAGCAGCGTGGCCGCCATGAGCAGGTACTCGCTGCCCACCTCGAGATCCAGCAGCTTGAGCAGTTCGAGGTACTGCAGGTACTGCTGCGTGACCAGCGAGATGGGTATATCGTAGATATCCACCTCGTGTTCCCTGATCAGAAACAGCAGGAGGTCTAGGGGTCCTTCGAAATGCTCGAGTTTTACCTGGTAGGCCATAGCACTTCTTCCGGTCGGTCGTTCTTGAGGAACAGGTAGGGGCGCCAGGAGTTATGGTGGATGCCTATGAAGTCGCGGATAAAGTGGATCCTGTTGGGCGCCTTGGGCTTGCGCTTGAGCACCATGTTCGCTTCTTCCGGCAGCCTGTCCCCTTTTTTGTTGTTGCACCGCTGGCAGGCGCACACCATGTTTTCCCAGCTGTCCGATCCGCCCAGGTATCTGGGCAGGACGTGATCCACGGTCAACGGCCCCCGCGTCGTGCTGCAGTACTGGCACTGGTGGCCGTCCCGCTTGAGGATGTTCTTCCGGGACAACATGATGCCCTTGCTGGGTATGCGAACGTAGTTCACGAGCCGGACGATACTGGGCCGGTCGAACATCGTGTACACGCCCCGCACCGGGTCGGCATACTTGTCAATGATCTCCGCCTTGCGCAGAAAAACGAGGATGACCGCCCGCCTTGCCGTACAAACACTCAGAGGCTCGTAGTTCTGGTTCAGAACGAGGACATGTTCGCTTACCATGCCTTGCACGCCTTTCCGGACCCCAGTTCCTCCCCTGTGAATCGATCCTGAACCGGCTACGGGAACGATCCCCGTTAAACCAAGACAATGTAGATTTCTCAAGGGCTTACGTCAATAGTTTTCTTGGCGGCTGTACGCGGGCGGAGCGGTGGTTGAAACACGGTTACGGCCTGTAGAGACACGGCGAATTATGGCTTGATTCCTGACCGGTTCTGGTTATTGTAGGATAGAGTTTCAGGCCACGGCGAAACAGACGTTCAGACTATAGAAGAGATCCCGTAATGCCTTCCGTAGAAAAGTCCCCCTTCGAAGAACTCGTAGCCATCATGGCGCGGCTGAGGTCGCCGGGAGGTTGTCCCTGGGATCGGGAACAGACGCATCAGACCCTGCGTCCGTACCTGATCGAGGAAGCCTACGAGGTGCTGGACGCGCTGGACAACGGCGGCGACGGGGACTTCCGGGACGAACTGGGCGACCTGCTCCTCCAGGTCGTGTTCCACGCGCAGAT
>JAJECR010000075.1 GCA_022821935.1 Candidatus Latescibacterota bacterium | reverse complement strand
CGGCATAGAAGGCATTTCGGATAAGCTGCGGCAAAAGCTCGAAGACGCAGGCTACACGACGGTGGAGTCCCTGCAACAGGCCACGGCCGACGACCTCCAGGAAATATCCGGGATCGGCGGGGTGACGGCCGGAAAGATCATGACCGCGGTGCAGTAAGCGCGGTGAGGTAAGTGCGGCACGGTAAGTGCGGCACAGAAAGCGTAAAGGACCTGCAATATTGACGAATAGCGTTCATCCGTCCGTGACCGGACTCCTGGGTCTCGCCGTGCGCGCAGGCTATGTAAAGGGAGGGACGGAAGCCGTAAAGAAATCCATACACGGCGGTAAATCCAGGCTTGTCATCCTGGCCGAGGATGCCTCCGAGGGTACGAAACGCTCCTTCAGGAGACTGGCTGGTTCCCATGGCGTTCCGGTGCTCGAATGTCATACCAGCCTGGAATTGGGCTCGTGTCTGAACAGGCCGCCCAAGGTAGTGTTGTCCATATTGGACCGGCATCTCGCCAGCGGCATGCTGAAGAAAGCACGTCCGGCAGGCGACCAGGCCGGAACGGGCCGGGTTGGACCGGGCCAGTCCGAGTTGGCCAGCTAGAGCAGGCAGGGCCAGTCCAGGCAGGGCCAGTCCAGGCAGGGCCAGGCAAGTCCAGCCCATCCCGCACGAAAAGAGGAAACGAATTCGCGTATGGCGTCGAAGAGAATTTACGAAGTAGCAAAGCAGTACAATATATCAAGCAACGCGCTCGTCCAGATGCTTCGTGATCTGAACCACACGGTCAAGAGCCATATGAGCGTCATGGACGAGAAGATGGTCCTCGACGTCAACATGCGGTTCGAGCAGGAAAAACTGGCGGCCAGGAAGGAACAGGACCGGAAGAAGAAGATGGCGTCGCCGGAGCGCACCGCCAAGGCCAAGACGGTGAAGGACAGCCCGCGCGGGGACAAGCAGAAGACCGAGGCGAAGCCGGCGGCCAAAAAGCAGGACTCGCCTCCCGCAAAGGCGAGCACGAGCGACGGAGACGTCCGAGGACGCCGGCGCCGGGGCAAGAAGAAGAAAAAGGCGAAGGTCGATCAGAAGGAAGTGGAAGCCAGCGTACGCCGGACCATTGCCCAGATGGACAGTACCCGGACGCGCCGCCGCAGACGCCGCGGCGACCGGGAAGAGGGCGAGGCCGACGACGAGGCCCCGAACGTCATACGGGTTCCGGAGTTCATCTCCGCCGGTGAGCTGGCCGAGCATCTTTCCGTTTCCCCGACGGAAATTGTTTCGAAATGCCTGCAGCTCGGGCTCATGATCACGATCAACCAGCGGCTGGACATGGATACCCTGATGACCGTCGCGTCCGAGTTCGGTTTCGAGGTCGAGGAGCAGTCCGAGTACGGCCTGGAATATATCGAAGAAGACGAAGAAGAGGACGACGCCGTCCTCGAGCCCCGTCCTCCCGTCGTGACCATCATGGGGCACGTGGACCACGGCAAGACCTCGCTCCTCGACTACATCCGGGAAAGCAACGTGATCGCCGGCGAGGCCGGCGGAATTACCCAGCATATCGGCGCCTACGAAGTCGACTTGGAAAGCGGCCAGATCACCTTTCTGGACACGCCGGGCCACGAGGCCTTTTCCGCCATGCGCGCCCGGGGAACGCAGGTGACCGACATCGTCATCCTGGTCGTGGCGGCCGACGAGGAAGTCATGCCGCAGACGATCGAGGCCATTGATCACGCCAAGGCCGCCGAGGTGCCCATCATCGTCGCCCTCAATAAAATGGACCTCGAAACGGCCCGGCCGGACCGTATCAAGGAGCAGCTGAGCCAGCACGGACTGCTGGTGGAAGACTGGGGCGGCGACATCATCGCCTGCGAGGTTTCGGCCCTGACAGGGTCGGGAGTGGACCATATTCTGGAGATGGTATTGCTCCAGTCGGAGATGCTCGACCTGAAAGCGAACAGCAACCGGCGGGCACAGGGTGTCGTGGTCGAAGCCGAGCTGGACCGCGGAAGGGGCACCCTCGCCACCGTCCTCATCCAGCAAGGCAAACTGCAAGTCGGAGAACCCTTCGTGGCCGGCCAGTTCAGCGGCCGTGTGCGGGCGCTGCTCAACGAACGTGGCGCGCGGATAGAAGCGGCCGGCCCGTCCACGCCCGTGCAGATCATGGGCTTCTCGGGCATGCCCCAGGTCGGAGATACCTTCGCCGTCGTGGAATCGGAGTCCCTGGCGAGGGAGATCGGCTCGCGGCGCCGGCAGATGCGCAGAGAGCACGAATTCCGCCAGGCCAAGCCCATCACCCTCGAGGACATCTACGACCAGATCAAGGAAGGCGAGATCCAGGAACTCCCCGTGATCGTCAAGGGCGACGTAGGAGGGTCCGTGGAAGCCTTGAGCGATTCGCTGCTGCGCCTGGAGAACGACGAAGTCAAAATCCGGATCATACACACGGGTATCGGGGCCATCAACGAATCCGACGTCCTGCTCGCCACTGCGTCGAATGCCATCATCATCGGATTCCACGTGCGGCCGAACGCCCAGGCGCGGGCCCTTGCCGAGCGGGAAAAGGTAGATATCCGCCTGTACGACATCATCTACCGGGTGATCCAGGACGTCACCGACGCCCTGGAAGGCATGTTGAAACCGGATATCGAAGAAGAGGTTGTGGGCGTGGTGGAAGTCAGGGAGATATTCCGCGCGCCCCGTGTGGGCACCATCGCGGGATGTTACGTTCAGTCGGGCAACGTGGCCCGCAACGCGAACATCCGACTCATTCGCGACGGGATCGTCGTCTACGAGAGCACGGTGGGTTCCCTGCGCAGGTTCAAAGAGGACGTTCGCGAGGTGCAGTCCGGGTTTGAATGCGGCCTGACCGTCGAGGGTTTCCAGGACATCAAGCAGTCCGATACCATCGAGGTCTACGAGACACGGGAAGTCGCCAGGCAACTCGAGACGCGTTAAGAAACCATGATCGTAGGGCTTTGCCGGATCGACGTCTTTCTTCCCGAGAGCCGATCGCTGAAGGCCAAGAGGCAGGTGATCAAGGGGCTGAAGGACCGGATCCGGAACCGGTTCAACGTGTCCGTCGCCGAAGTCGATCATCAGTCGCTCTGGCAGCGGGCGACCCTGGGACTCGCCCTGGTGTCCGACGAGAAAGGGTATATCGACAGGACGCTGCAGCAGGTCCTGAACCTCGTGCACGCCGAGCCCAGGCTACAGGTCCTGGACCACGCGTTCGAGTGGTACTAGGAGAAGGACATGGCACACCGCCGGACGGCACGGGTGGCTGACCTGGTCAAGCAGGAAGTCAGCCATATCATACAGCACGAAATGAAGGACCCCCGTATCGGATTCGTGACGGTGACGTCCGTGGAGGTGTCCGTCGACCTGAGGCACGCCCGGATCTACTTCAGCGTGCTCGGGTCGAAGGCGGACCTGGAAGCGAGCCTGGAGGGACTCGAACGGGCCAGGGGGTATATCAGGACGCAACTGGGCCGGAGGATCAAGCTGAGGCACATACCGGAACTGCTCTTTCGATACGACGAGTCCTTCGACTACGCGCAACGTATTTCGAATGTCATGAAGGGCATCGAACACACGGAGAAAAACCCGGAAGACCAGGTGGACCGGGTTACGGCGGAGAGAGGGGAAGACGAAGGTTGACGACGGTCCTTCGCTCCGTGCAGGAAGCGGCGAGGCGCTGTCCCCGGGCCGTGATAGCCGCGGGCAACTTCGATGGGGTTCACCGGGGGCACGGGGCCATTATCGAGCAGGCGACAGATCGGTCGCGGGCGTTGAGCGCCCCCTGCATGGTCGTCACCTTCGACCCGCATCCGCAACTGGTCATCGGCAGAAAGCCGTCCCTCCCGATCCTGACGCCGACCAGTCAGAAACTGGAGCTTTTGTCGCGATACGAAGCCGATGCCGTACTCGTCATTCCTTTCACGGAGGTGTTTGCCCGGACCGAGGCGGAGTCCTTCGTTAAATCGACCTATGTGGACGCGCTGGATATACGGGAGATCATCGTAGGCTACAGCCACAATTTCGGAAGACACGGACGGGGAGACCGGTTGTTGCTTGAGCGGTTGGGCGATCGGTACGGATTCGCGACGCACGTCGTTCAACCTATACAAATGGAAGGGAGTGCCGTAGACAGCAGCCGTATTCGAACCCTCCTCGCCGCGGGAGACATCCACGCCGCCGAACGTCTGCTCGGACATGCCTACGTGATTGCGGGCACCGTGGTCCGCGGGGAAGGACGGGGCAGCCGGTTGCGGTATCCCACCGCGAACGTGGCAGCGCAAGACCCCCACGCGCTGATTCCGAAGCGGGGCGTATACGCGGTTCGCGTGCGCCTGGATGAAACGGTTCTGAACGGCGTGATGAACATCGGGACGCGGCCCACGTTCGGAGCGGATGGTGAACACTGCGAGGTACATATCCTGGATTTTGAAGGAGACCTGTACGAGCGGACTATCGAAGTGGAGTTCGTCGAGCGTATTCGGGACGAGAAACGGTTTCCGTCCATCGAGGCGCTCAAAGCCCAGATTACAAAGGACGTGCATACGACGTACAATATGTTGAAAGCGTGATCGATCCAATTCATTTAAGGAGAACGTTTAGTGAGCATTGAGAAAGCACAGAAAGAGCAGATCCTTGCCGAACACGGCCGTCACGAGAAGGACACGGGGTCTCCCGAGGCGCAGATCGCCCTCATGACCGCGCGGATCACCGAACTGACGGAGCATTTCAAGGTCCATAAGAAGGATCATCATTCGCTGCGCGGTCTGTTGAAGATCGTAGGGCGCCGTCGCCGGTTGCTCGCCTACCTGCGCAGGCACGACATCGAACGGTATCGTAAACTGATCAAGGAACTGGGTATCCGCGGGTAAGCGGAACGGACCCAATGGTGATGGCACAGCAGTCATCGGTTGACGTTTCAAGGAGAAGAACTCGTATTATGGCTCATCGCGTAGAACTCGAACTGGCGGGAAGAACGCTGACCCTCGAAACCGGTAAAGTCGCCAAGCAGGCGGATTCGTCGGTGTGGGTTCAGTACGGGGAAAGCGTCATTCTCGCCAATGTCGTATCAGAAAGCAAGTTTGTGGAAGGAAGAGATTACCTTCCGTTGATGGTGGATTACCGCGAGCGGATGTACGCGGCGGGACGCATTCCCGGTGCAAGGCTTAGGAGAGAAGGGCCTCCTTCCGAAAAGGAGATCCTGAGCGGGCGCCAGGTCGATCACGCCATTCGGCCCCTTTTTCCCAAGGATTACTTCTACGAGACGCAGGTATCCATCCTCGTGCTGTCCACGGACATGGAAAATGACCATGACATACTGGGCGTAATCGGCGCGGCCGCGGCCCTGCATATCTCGGACATACCCGTCAAGGCGCCTCTCGCCGCCATCCGCGTGGGACGTGTGGACGGCGAATTCGTCGTCAATCCGACGTACAGCGACCTGGAGGACAGCGATCTCGATTTCGTGGTTACCGGCACGCCGGATCACATCATGTCGCTGGAAGGCAGCGCCCACGAGATATCGGAAGAAGACCTGACCGACGCGATCCTGCTCTGCCATGAAAACATCAAGGCGGTCATCGGCAAGATCGAAGAACTGCGCCAGATGGTCGGTGCGCCTGAACGGCGGTCGTACGATTCGCCGAAGACGGATTCTGTGCTCGCCGACAAAGTGCGCGAGATTGCCCTGCCCCTGGTGAAAGAGGGCAACCGGACCCGGGAGAAACGGGCACGGGGCGACTGTTTCAGCAGGGCCGCCGACCTGGCCGTAGAACAACTGGCGGAGGAGTACCCGGACAGCGAGAACATCATTCGCGACCTGGTGCGGGACGTGCAAAGCACCGATATGCACGACATGATCAAGAACGAAGGCGTGCGCGTCGACGGCCGGGGCATGGACGACATACGTCCCATCTGGTCCGAAGTCGGGGTGCTGCCGAGGACCCACGGATCGGCGCTCTTTACCCGGGGTGAGACGCAAAGCCTGACCGTGACGACGCTGGGATCCAAGCTGGACGAGATGAAGCAGGATGATCTCGAAGGCGATTCGCTTAAATCCTTCATGCTGCATTACAATTTCCCGGCGTTCAGCGTCGGCGAGGTACGCATGGCCCGGGGACCCCGGCCGCGGGATATCGGTCACGGTTCGCTGGCGGAGCACGCCATCGCGCCCGTGATCCCGTCGGAGGATGTATTTCCCTATACCATCCGTATCGTTTCGGAGATCCTCGAGTCCAACAGCTCTTCGTCCATGGCCACCGTATGCGGCGCGACCCTGTCCCTGATGGACGCGGGCGTACCCATCAAGAGCCCGGTCGCCGGCGTGAACATCGGCCTGATCCCGGACGATCCCAAGCCCCAGTACCTGGTGGACATCCAGGGCGTGGAGGATCACCTGGGCGGCATGGATTTCAAGGTCGCCGGCACGCGGGAAGGCATCACCTCGGTGCAACTCGACGTCAAGGTCATGGAAGTCAACGAGGAGATCCTCCGCGAGTCCTTCGACCGGGCGAAGAAGGCGCGGATATTCATCCTCGACAAGATGGCCGAGACCATCTCCGAGACTCGGACGCAGCTGTCCGAGCACGCCCCCCGCATCCTGACCGTCCAGGTCAAGCAGGACCAGATCGGTTCCGTGATCGGTCCGGGCGGCAAGGTCGTACGGGGCATCCAGGAGGAGACGGGCGCCCAGATCAATATCGAGAACGATGGAACGATAACGATCGCGGCCGTCGACGCGGCCGCCGGAGAAAAGGCCAAGCAGATCATCGAAAGCATGACGGAAGAGCCCGAGATCGGAAAGGTCTACCAGGGCACCGTGAAGCGGATCGTCGAATTCGGCGCCTTTGTCGAAATCCTGCCGGGCAAGGACGGCCTGGTGCACATTTCCGAATGGGAAAACCACCGGACGAATTCCATGCAGGACGTGACCAACGAAGGCGACGAGGTGACCGTGAAGATCATCAATATCGATCATCAGGGCAAAGTCAAACTGAGTCGAAAGCAAGTGCTCTCCGCGAACTGACCGGAGCGCTCGACCCGTACATCGCCACCGTGGCTCACGTGCCGTCTGCGCGCCATGGTGGCGGTCTTTCCTGTTTGAACCCCCATTGCCAGAATTGAACGAACGTTACAGAAAAACCGTGCTCCCCAACGGCATCCGGGTGGTAACGGAGCATATGCCGCACATCCGGTCGGTGACAATGGGCGTATGGGTATGGTCCGGCACGCGGTTCGAACCCCCAGAGAAGCCCGGAATCGCCCACTTTCTCGAACACGCGGTATTCAAAGGCACCGAAAAGCGCAACGCGTACCAGATCGCCCAGAGCATCGAGAGCCTGGGCGGGTACCTCAACGCCTTTACCGGCCGGGAGCTCAACTGCTACTTCGCCCGGGTGATGGACAGCCATCTGCCCGTCGCCGTGGACGTAATCGGCGATCTGCTGCAATCCTCGAAGTTCGATCCCCATGAAATCGAGAAGGAGAAGATGGTGGTCATCGAGGAGATACACGGCCTCGAGGACAACCCGGAAGACCTGGTCAGCGAGCTTTACGCCAACCTGATCTGGCAGCCGCATCCCCTGAGCAGGCCGATCCTGGGTAACGCGCCTTCTGTCTCGTCCTTTACGCGAAATCACCTCGTAGACTACCTGGAAGACCGATACCGGAGCGACCGGATTTACGTCATTGCGGCGGGCAGCGTGGACCACGGGGCCCTGGTCGATCTCGTGCGGGACCAGTACGATTTCCCCGGGGACGGTCCGGATGTCGAGGCGGATGTCCAGGTGGAATCGCGTACATTCGATTCGGTGAGACCCGATACGGTGAGACCCGATACGAGCGGGCTCGATTCGAGGAGCGGGAACAAGCGGGTGCTGAGCAAAGACATAGCCCAGGTTCATCTCTG